>JALYWQ010000496.1 GCA_030852625.1 Actinomycetota bacterium | reverse complement strand
AGCGGGATGCGGCACGCCGCCGAGCGGTTTCGCTGGCTGTACACGAGGTTCACCGGCGCCTCGTAGCCCGGCACCAGCCGCTTGAAGCTGTTGGTCGTGGGGTTGGTGAACGCGATCACGGCGTGGGCGTGGTGGAGCAGCCCGCCGATGTACCAGCGGGCCAGGTCGGACAGGCCCGCGTAGCCGGCCTCGTCGTAGAACAGTGGCTCGCCGCCCTTCCAGAGCGACTGGTGGGTGTGCATCCCTGAGCCGTTGTCCTCGAAGATCGGCTTGGGCATGAACGTGAGGCTCTTGCCGGCGGCCCACGCCACGTTCTTCAGCACGTACTTGAACGTGAGCAGGGTGTCGGCCATCGCCAGGAGCGTGTCGAACACGATGCCGATCTCGCCCTGGCCACCGCTGGCCACCTCGTGGTGGTGGAGCTCGGTCTGGATGCCCACCTGGTGGAGGGTGGCCGACATCTCCGAGCGGAGGTCCTGGTAGTGGTCGACCGGCGGGACGGGGAAGTACCCCTCCTTGGTGCGGGGCTTGAACCCGAGGTTGGGTCGCTCGTCGGTGCCGGTGTTCCACTGGCCCTCGACGGAGTCGACGGCGTAGAAGCTGCCGTTCGGCGTGGTGGCGTAGCGCACGTCGTCGAAGATGAAGAACTCGGGCTCGGGGCCGAAGTAGGCGGTGTCGGCCACGCCGCTCGCGTAGAGGTGCTCCTGGGCCTTCTGGGCGACGTAGCGCGGGTCGCGGGAGTAACGCTCGCCGGTGACCGGGTCGGCCACGAAGCAGTGCATCACCAACGTCTTCCGAGCCCGGAACGGGTCGAGGTAGGCCGTGTTGGGGTCGGCGATCAGCACCATGTCGGATTCCTGGATCTCCTGGAACCCGCGCACCGACGAGCCGTCGAAGGCGTGGCCGTCCTCGAACTGGCCCTCGTCGAGCACCGACGCCGGAATGGAAACGTGCTGCATCACGCCGGGCAGGTCGCAGAACCGGAGGTCCACGAACTCCACGCCCTCCGACGCCACCAGCTCCAGCACCTCGTGCGGCGACCGCTCTTCCACGGCTGCTCCCTCCGGCTCGACCGACCGGGGAACGGTAGACGCTGCACGCCGACCCCCTAGCCTGTCCCCGTGCCGACCGGACGGTTCGGGGGAACCCCCCGCTTCCTCGACCACCCGGCGCAGTACGTGGTGGCGGGCTACGTGCTCCTGATCCTCGCGGGCGGCGCGCTCCTGGCCGTGCCGTTCGCCACCGAGTCGGGCCAGTCCACGTCGCTGCTGACCGCGCTGTTCACCTCGACGTCCGCGGTGTGCATCACCGGCCTCACGGTCGTCGACACCGGAACGCACTGGTCGGGGTTCGGTGAGGCTGTGATCCTCGGCCTCGTGCAGGTCGGTGGCCTCGGGATCATGACGCTGTCGTCGCTCATCGTGCTCGGCCTGGCCCGCCGCATGGGCCTCCGACACCGACTGATCGCGGCTGCCTCCACCGGCATCGAGCCCGGGCAGGTGCGCACCGTCCTCGCCGACGTGGTCCGGGTGACGCTGGCCATCGAGGCGGTGGTGGCCGTCGCCCTCTCGCTCCGGTTCTGGATCACCCACGGCGAACCGGCCGGGCGGGCCCTCTACCTCGGCGTCTTCCACTCCGTGTCGGCCTTCAACAACGCCGGCTTCGCCCTCTTCCGCGACAGCCTCACTGAGTACGCCGGCGACACCCTGCTCCTCGGCGTGATCGCGGTGGCGGTGCTGATCGGCGGGCTCGGGTTCCCGGTGTGGCGACAGATCGGGCTCCACCCCCGACGGCCTCGCGCCTGGGACCTCCACGCCAAGCTGACGGTGGCGACGACCCTCACGCTCGTGGTGGTGGGCGCGGTCGCCGTGATCGCCTTCGAGTGGGGGAATCCGGCCACCCTCGGCCGGTTCGGGTGGTGGGACACGATCGTCAACGGCACCTTCCACTCGGTGATGCCGCGGTCCGGAGGCTTCAATGCCATCGACATCGGCGCCCTCGACGAGCCGACCCGGCTCATCACCGAGGTCCTCATGTTCATCGGCGGCGGGAGCGCGTCGACGGCGGGCGGCATCAAGGTCACGACCTTCGCCGTGCTCGGGTTCGTCATCTGGGCCGAGCTCCGCGGGGATCCCGACGTCACCGTCTTCCGGCGCCGCATCCCCGACGTCGCGCAGCGACAGGCGCTCACCGTGGCCCTGCTGGCGGTCGGGGTGGTGGTGCTGGCGAGCGTCGCCCTCCTACAGCTCTCCGACCTGGATCCGTCCGCCCTGCGGTTCGAGACCATCTCGGCGTTGGGCACCGTGGGGCTCTCCACCGGGATCACCACCGCGCTGACCGACGCCTCCCAGGTGCTGCTCATGTTCCTGATGCTGCTGGGGCGGGTCGGCCCGCCCACGCTCTTCGCCGCCCTCGTGCTCCGAGAAGGCGACCGGCTCTACCGCTACCCCGAGGAAAGGCCCCTCATTGGCTGACCAACGACACCCCGATCTTCCCGGCCTCGTGATGCGACGGCCCCACCTCCCGCCGGCGGCACCCGGCGAGCAGGTGCTCGTCGCGGGGCTGGGCCGCTTCGGGGGCGCCGTGGCCGCCGAGCTCGGACGTCTCGGCGTGGAGGTGCTCGGCGTCGACAACGTGCCAGAGCACGT
>JALYWQ010000491.1 GCA_030852625.1 Actinomycetota bacterium | reverse complement strand
AGGTCCTCAGCGTCCTCACCCTCGGCATGCCGAAGATGGACCAGCTGCTCGACAACCTCGGTGACAAGCCGCGCAAGCGCTACATGCACCACTACAACATGCCGCCCCACGCCAACGGCGAGACCGGTCGGGTCGGCAGCCCGAAGCGCCGGGAGATCGGTCACGGCCTCCTCGCCGAGCGGGCCCTCCTGCCGGTCGTCCCCTCGATCGAGGAGTGGGCCTACACGCTCCGCGTGGTGTCCGAGGTGCTCAGCTCCAACGGCTCCACCTCGATGGGCTCCGTGTGCGGTTCCACCCTCGCCCTCATGGACGGCGGCGTGCCGATCAAGGCCCCGGTCGCCGGCATCGCGATGGGCCTCATCTACGACGACGGCAAGTACACGACCCTCACCGACATCCTCGGCACCGAGGACGCCTTCGGTGACATGGACTTCAAGGTCGCGGGCACCGCCGAGTTCGTCACCGCCCTGCAGCTCGACACCAAGATCGACGGCCTCCCGGCCGACGTGCTGGCGCAGGCCCTGCAGCAGGCCAAGGAAGCCCGCCTGTCGATCCTCGAGGTCATGACCAAGGCCATCTCGGAGCCTCGCGCCGAGGTCGGCGAGACGGCCCCGAAGGTCGTCAGCTTCGAGATCCCGATCGACAAGATCGGCGAGGTCATCGGGCCGAAGGGCAAGGTCATCAACGCCATCCAGGCCGAGACCGGCGCCGACATCTCCGTCGACGACGACGGCATGATGGGCACCGTCACGATCGGCAGCCCGGACAAGGAGCGGATCGT
This sequence comes from Actinomycetota bacterium, assembly GCA_030852625.1. GTDB lineage: Bacteria > Actinomycetota > Acidimicrobiia > Acidimicrobiales > VFJN01 > VFJN01. Next base: position 2,728 of record JALYWQ010000491.1, on the reverse strand, counting down.
CGAGGCCGAGCGCCAGATCAAGCTCATCCTCAACCCGCCCACCGCCGACGTCGGCCAGGTGTACCCGGGCCGGGTCGTGAACATCACCAAGTTCGGTGCCTTCGTCAACATCCTCCCCGGCCGCGACGGCCTGCTCCACATCAGCAAGATCGGTGGGGGCAAGCGCATCGACAAGGTGGAGGACGTGTTCAGCCTCGGCGACGAGGTCGAGGTGAAGGTCGACGACGTCGATCCCAACGGCAAGGTGTCGCTCAGCCTGGCGTCGGCCGTCGAGATCCCCGACAGCGCCGTCGCCAGCGGCAGCGACCGGGGCGATCGCGGTGACCGGGGCGACCGCGGTGATCGCGGCGACCGAGGTGGTCGGGGCGACAGCGGTGGCGGCGAGAAGGCCGAGACCGTGTCGTTCGAGGACAGCTTCGACGCCGAGATCCGCCAGGAGTTCGGCGACCTCGGCCCCACCGCAGCCCCCGAGGGCGGCGGCGGTGGCGGCGGTGGGCGCGGCGGCGAGCGTCGCGGCCGTCGCCGGTAAGCACTCCTTGCCCAACCCGCACGACCCGGGCGTCGAACAGACCACGCTGCCGAACGGGCTCCGCATCGTCACCGAGACGATGCCGGATGCCCGGTCGGTGACGATCGGCGCCTGGGTTCGTGTGGGCGGTCGGGATGAACCGGCCGAGCTGTCGGGCGCCTCGCACTTCCTCGAGCACCTGCTCTTCAAGGGCACCGAGCAGCGCAGTGCCCGGCAGATCGCCGAAGCCGTCGACTCCGTCGGCGGCGAGATGAACGCCTTCACGGCGCGCGAGCACACGGCGTACTACGCCCGGTTGCCGTACTCGCAGCTCGATCTCGGCATCGAGATCCTCGGCGACGTGCTGAGCGCGCCGTCCCTCCGCCCGGCGGAGGTGGACGCCGAGCGCCAGGTGATCGTCGAGGAGATCCTCATGAACCTCGACGCGCCCGAGGACCGCGTCCACACCGTGCTCTGCGAGGCGGTGTTCCCGGACCACCCGCTCGGACGCGACGTGCTGGGCGTCCTGCCCACCATCGAAGCCCTCGGGGCCGAGGACATCGCCGGGTTCTTCGAGCGGTGGTACCGACCGGCCACGATGGTGCTCGCCGTCGCCGGCCGGCTCGAGCACGACGCGGTGGTGGCTGCTGCCTCGTCGGCCTTCGCCTCGGCTTCCGGCGGGGAGCTGCCCGAGCGTTCCGGCCCCGCGCCCCTCGAGGGGGTCGTGCGCGTGGAGCAAGACGACACGGAGCAGGCCCACCTCTGCCTCGGGTGGCGCAGCCCGTCCGCCAACGACGAGGACCGCTGGGCCCTCTCGGTGGCCAACCAGGTGCTCGGCGGAGGGATGGCCAGCCGGCTGTTCCAGCAGGTGCGAGAGGAGCGAGGCCTGGCCTACTCGGTGTACTCGCACCCCAGCGGCTACAGCGACAGCGGCTACCTCACGATCTACTGCGGCACGTCACCCAAGCGGGCCCGCGAGACCCTCACCGTGATCGACGACGTGGTGGCCGAACTGATCGCCGACGGCATCACCGACGACGAGCTGCGCGTCGCGGCGGGCTACCTCGAGGGGTCCCTGCTCCTCAGCATGGAGGACAGCGGCGGGCGGATGGGCCGCCTCGGCCGAGGCCTGATGCACCGCGACCAGCTCACGAGCGTGGACGATCAGGTCGAGCACATCCGCGCCGTCACCACCGCCGACGTCCACCAGGTGCTGCGTCGGGTCCTCGACGCACCGCGGGTGCTCGCCGCAGTAGGTCCGTTCAGCGAATCCGACCTCGGCCAGTAACCTCCCCGCATGATCCGGGTCGGGGTGTTCGGTGCCGCCGGGCGCATGGGTGCCACCGTGTGCGAAGCCGTCCTCGGCGACCCCGGCCTCGAGCTGGTGGCAGCGGTCGACCCGATGCACGCCGGCCTCGACCTGCGCACGGTCACCAAGGTCGACAGCGAGCTGCGCATCGAGGCGTCGGCCGACGCGCTGCTCACCTGCGGAGCCCAGGTGGTGGTCGACTTCACCCACCTCGACGCCGCTCGGGAGAACCTCGCCTTCGCGGCCGCCAACGGCATCCACGCCGTGGTCGGCACCACCGGCTTCACCGACGACGACCTGGCCCGCTTCGGCGACACCTTCACCAGCAGCAACTGCCTGATCGCCCCGAACTTCGCCATCGGCGCGGTGCTGATGATGCGCTTCGCCGAGCTGGCCGCCCCATGGTTCGAGACCGCCGAGGTGATCGAGCTCCACCACGACAGCAAGTTCGACGCCCCGTCCGGCACCGCCATGCACACCGCGGAGCGGATGGCGGCCGCCTCCGACACCTGGGCGCCGGACCCCACCCGCACGGAGACCCTCGCCAACGCCCGCGGCGCCCGCGGCCCGGCCGGCATCCCGATCCACTCGGTGCGCCTCCGAGGCATGGTGGCCCACCAGGAGGTCCTCCTCGGCACCACCGGCCAGAGCCTGTCGATCCGCCACGACAGCTACGACCGCAGCAGCTTCATGCCCGGTGTCGTCCTCGCCGTCCACCAGGTGGCCAACCACCCCGGCATAACGGTCGGCTTGGACGCGTTGTTGTTCTGACTCGTCTGGCCGCCGCGTTCTGCCCGCAACGCGCCGAGCGAAAGGTCAAACGAAAGGGCGCGAAAGACAGGGCGGCGGGGTCGCCGGCTCGGGCGCTACGTAGCGGCCACGTCAGAACGAGAAATCGGTGTGGCAGGTGC
>JALYWQ010000486.1 GCA_030852625.1 Actinomycetota bacterium | reverse complement strand
TCGCTGAGCTCCGAGCCGCAGGCCGACGCCAGGACGCCGAGCGCGAGGGTCAGGGCGGCGACGCGCCGCCGCGACGGTGCGAGCAACTCAGCCTCCGACGCGCGCGGTCGGGGTGAACCGGACCGGGAGGTGCTTGATGCCGCCCACCAGCGGGATGCCGAGCGCCTGCAGCGGCGTCGGCTCGCCGATCGCCTCGATGTCGGGGAGGCGCGTGAACAGCTGACGGAAGACGACCGCCAGCTCCCGCCGGGCGAGGTGGGCGCCGAGGCAGAAGTGCGGGCCGGGGCCGCCGAACCCCACGTGGGGGTTCGGGTCACGGCGCACGTCGAACGCCTCCGGATCGTCGAAGACCCGGGGATCGCGGTTGGCGGCGCCGTAGAAGAGCACGAGCTTCTCACCGGCGGAGAGCGAGCGGCCCGACAGCTCGAGGTCGTTGGTCACCGTGCGCCGCATGAAGGTCACCGGCGACGCCACCCGCACGATCTCGTCGACGGCCGTTCCGGTGGTGCCGTCGAGATCGTCCTGCCAGATCCGGCGCTGGTCGGGGTTCTTCGAGAGGAGATCCATGCCGATCGTGATGCCGTTGCGGGTGGTGTCGTTGCCGGCCACCGCGAGGAGGATGAAGAACGGCGCGATCTCGTGCGGCGCGAGCATGTCCTCGCCGAGGTCGTTGTGGACCAACGCCGTGGTGAGGTCGTCACCCGGGTTCTTCCGCTTGAAGTCGGCCAGCTCGTTCATCAGCTGGGTCAGCTGCATGCCCGCACCCAGGAGGGCGGTCACGATGTCGTCGCCGACGAAGTCCGGATCGCCGCCGCCGAGGATCACGTTCGTGGCGTCGAGCACCGTCCGGAACTCGCTGCGAGGGATGCCCATCATGTCGCAGATGATGAGCAGGGGGAACGGCTGCGAGAGCACCTCGACGAGGTCCACCTCGCCGTCCTCACAGAAGCCGTCGATGACCTCGGTGCAGATCGACTCCACGGAATCGAGCACCCCGGCCAGCTGGCGGGGGGTGAAGGATCGGGCGACGATCCCGCGCTGACGGGCGTGGCGGGGGTCGTCCATCGTGATGAAGCTGCCGAAGAACTCGGCCGCCTCGGCGGGCATGTCCTGGATCGAGGTGGAGCCCTGCCCGGAGCAGAAGTCGAGCGGGCGACGGCTGATCTCCACGAGCTCGGCGTAGCGGGTCACGCCCAGGAACTGCTCCTGCTCACCCGACAGCGGGTTCTCCACGTGGCCGGGGGTGCACCAGTCCTGCTCGCGCATCGCCGCGAACTTGTCCATCCGGTCCTGCAACGGCAGGTGCCAGAAGGCGGCTTCGTCGAACGAGAGCTTCGTGGTCACAGTTCCCCCAGGGCAGATCGTCGGACCGTCGCCGGGACACTAGCGATCAGCGATCGCGTCTGTCACCTCGGGTCGGCGGTCCCCACGGCGGTCCGGGCGAGGAGTCCATCGAGGAAGGCCTGCAGGCCGAAGCGGAACACCTCGTCGCTGCCGAGCTCCTCGATCGGCGGGTGCGGCAGGTCGACCTCGTCGTCGGGTCGGCCGTGGCGACCGGTCTGGGCCGAGTCGAAGAACACCGACCCGAGCACGTAGTCGAGGAGCGCCAGGTACCCGGGCACCGCCACACCCTCCGGGAACCCGGCCTCGATCAGCGATCCGAGCCCGAGGGCCGTGCCGCGGATGGCGTTGGGGCCGAGCAGCGGAGCGGCCGGGAGGGCGGGGATGAGGTTGGGATGCCGGAGGAGGACCTGCCGGAGCTCGCCGGCCAGCGCCTCCACGCGAGCGCGCCCGGGGAGGGACTCCTCCGGCGCCTCGACCTCGCCCAGGACGTGGTCGACGATGAGCACGAGCAGCTCGTCGCGGCTGGCGACGTGGCGGTAGAGGGTCGCGCTGCCGGTTCCGAACCGAGCGGCCAGGCCTCGCACCGTGAGGGCGTCGAGTCCGGCGTCGTCCACGAGCGCCACCGCCTCGGTGACGATCCGTTCGATGGTGAGCCCGTCGGCGCGGGGTCGGCGACGGTCGAGCCGTTCGTGGAGCTCTCGCCACCACGCCGAGCTGCCGGGGGTGACCGAGCTGAGGACGCGTTCGGCCGTGGACATCGCCGGCATCGTAGATGGCTACCGGACGGGGAGACCGAGCTCGCGGCTGATCACGAGGCGCTGCACCTCGCTCGTGCCCTCGCCGATCTCGAGGATCTTCGAGTCGCGGTAGTGCCTCGTCACGGCCGTGTCGTCCATGAAGCCGGTGCCGCCGAAGACTTGGGTGGCGGTGCGGGTGGCCGCCACGGCCGCCTCAGTGGCGTAGAGCTTGGCGATGGCCGCCTCCCGCTTGTACGGGCGGCCGTGGTCCCGCAACCAGGCGGCGTGGTACACGAGCTGGCGAGACGCGTGGAGCGCCACCTCCAAGTCGGCGATCTGGAACGCCACCCCCTGGTTGGAACCGATGGGCCGGCCGAAGGTGTGGCGGTCGTTGGCGTAGGCCGTGCTGTCCTCGACGCAGCGCCGGATCACACCGACGGCGAGCGCGGCGATCGCCACCCGGCCTTCGTCGAGGATCTCGAGGAACTGCGCGAAGCCTCGGCCTCGCTCGCCGAGGAGGTGGTCGGCGGGCACTCGACACCCCGTGAAGGTCAGGCCACGGGTGTCGGACGCGTGCCAGCCCATCTTGCGGTAGGGCGGCTGCACCTCGAGCCCGGCGGTCCCTGCGGGAACGACGATGGCGGAGATCTCGTCGGGAGCGGTGCGAGCGGTGATGGTGACGATCGAGGTGATGTCGGTGCCGGAGTTGGTGATGAACGCCTTTTCGCCGTCGATCACCCACTCCTCGCCGTCGAGGGTCGCTGACGTGCGGGTGCCGCCGGCGTCGCTCCCGGCGTCGGGCTCGGTGAGCCCGAACGCGCCCAGCGCCCGACCGGCACAGAGGTCGGGGAGCCACCGGTCCCGCTGCTCGTCGGTGCCGAAGCGAGCGATCGGGTTGGCACCCAGACCCACGCCGGCCTCGAGGGTGATGGCCAGCGACTGGTCCGAGTACGCCACCTCCTCGATGGCGACGCACAGCCCCCGGAGATCGCCGCCCCCGCCGTAGGGCTCGGGGAACGGGATGCCGAACAAGCCCAGGTCGCCCATCGCCCGCACCGTGTCGAGCGGGAAGACGTGATCCCGATCCCACGTGGCGGCGTGCGGCTCGATCTCCTTGATCGTGAAGTCGCGCACCACGGCCCGGAGGGCCTCGTGGTCGTCATCGAGGTAGGGCGTCACCTTGCTCCTTCACACGGAGTGGACGCCGTGGCGTCGGTGACGGGCTTGGGATCCACGGCCGAGACCTTAGGTTCCGGCGCTACGTTGCGGCCCATGGAGAACGGAGCGATCGTCAACCACGTCGGGCAGTGCGTCGCCGACCTCGACCGATCGATCCGCTTCTACACCGAGCTGCTCGGCTTCGAGGTCGACCGGACCCTGGAGCTTCCCGATGCCGCCGTGTCCACCCTCCTCTCGATCGAGCCGCCGGTCGGCCTCCGGGCCGTCTACCTGCGCCGGGGCGAGTTCCAGCTCGAGCTGATGCAGTTCGACCGCGAGGGGAACCCGTCCTTCACCGAGCGCGCGTTCAACGAGCCGGGTCTCACCCACCTGTCGGTCTGCGTCGAGGACCTCGACGACGCGCGAGCCCGGGTCGCCGACCTCGGCGGCGCCGTCGTCACCGACCTCGGTGGCGTGGTGATGGTGCGTGATCCCGACGGCCAGCTCCTCGAGCTCCTCCCGATGAGCTTCCGCTCGCAGCGTCACTCGCTGTGACCACCGCCGTGCCGATGCCACCGCTCGGCCCCCGACGGCCGGTGGTGGCCACCCCCGCACGAGCCCGCCCGTCGGTCCGGCGCACGACCACGATCGACTCCACCCAGGGCGTCGGTCCCGACGGCACCCGCCTGCTGGTCGTCGACGCCCGAGGCCGCGACGCCGTCACCCACGCCGATGGCCGCGTCGAGGTCGCGGATGTGGCGTCGTTCACCGCCGTCCTCGAAGGTCCGCTCCGCACGCTGGTCGAGATCGCCGCGGAGCCGGCCCGAACCGAGCTCGCCGCCCTCGTCGGCGTGTCCACCTATTCGGGGTTCCGGAAGGCGTTGGCCACGATCGGGCCGACGAGCGCTCCAGAGGGCAGCCTTCTGCACCTCCTGCTCGACGACCTCGTCGGCGCGGCACTCGTGGCCGGCTACGGCGAGGTGCAGTCCGGCGCCTTCGAGGTGTCGTTCGAGACCTCCGAGGCCACGAGGGCTCGGCTCGAGTTCCAGCGTGACCTGTGTGCCGGCTGGGCCGCCGAGGGCGGGATGATGCAGTCGGTCGAGGTCACCGGCACCACACCCATGCCGCCCTCCGCGCCGGCCCCCGACCTTCGGCCCGTCGACGATCCGTCGGCCTGGCACGACGTGTCGCCCCTGGCCTTCCACGCCACCCGCCGTCGCCGCCGCCTCGACGTGGTCCCCGCCGACGACGGCGCCGTCCGCTACGACGTCCACTTCCGCGACACCCACGCAGTGGAAGCCGACGTCGAGGGCATCATCCACGAGTACACGTTGGGCGGGGAGCTGCGCGACGGCCGGTTGGCCAGCGTGGCGGCGGCGGCTCACGTCCTCCCGTGGCTCGAGTGCCCCAGCGCCATCGGCAGCGAACGCCGGGCCGAGGGCCTCGAGCTGTCCGAGGTGCGCGAGCTCGTGCGACGCGAGCTGCGCGGCACGTCCACCTGCACCCATCTCAACGACTCGCTTCGATCGATGGCCGACCTCGGCCACCTGGCCGCGTTGCTACCGGGCTGACATCGCCTCGGATGCCATCGTCGGCGCGCCGACCGGCGGCAGGAGCTCGTGGGCGAGGGTGGCGATGCGCTCGGCCCAGAGGCGGTAGCCGACCGGCCCGGGGTGGAACTGGTCGGCGCAGAGGCTGGCCCGGGCCGCTCGCTGCGTGAGCCCGGCCGGACGGCTGGCGATGTCCACCGAGGCCGCGTGCGGGTGGCGCTCCACCACCTTCGATCGACCGGCCTCGAACCATCGGGCCCGGGCGCCGGCCAGGGTCCGCAGCGGCTCGGCCAGGCGGCCTGGTGTCGACATGTCCGGGAGGCTCAGGGCGAGGGTCGGGATCGGTGCGATCGACGACAGCATGGTGTCGTAGCGGTCGGCGTAACGCTGGCGGCTGCCGGTGGCGGCCACGTCGTTGGCACCGACGCACACCACCACGAGGTCGGACGACCGGTCGAGGCGGGGCAACTGCTGGGTGAGGACGTCGAGCACCTTGGCGCCCGGTACGGCGAGCACGGTCACTTCGACCGGGCGCTCGAGCATGTGGGCCACCACCTGGGCCGGCGTGTCCTCCACGTGATCCACGCCGAGGCCGCTGGCGAGGCTGTCGCCGAGCCAGGCGACCCGCACCGGCGGACCCTCGGGCCCCAGACGACCGTCGGCCGCGAGGGCCTGCTCGTAGGGCCGGGGCCCGCGCCGAGCCTGGCGGGCCTCCCACGCGCAGAGGGCCCAGAGCCCACCGATCGCCGGCGCCGTCGCGAGCCCGCTGAGGGCGAGCGGTCGGCGGATCAGGGAGTTGGGGCGCATCGGGCACCTCCACGGCAGATGGCTGGTGCCTTCTCATCGGCCGTCGACCGCGGCCGCTGAACCTCTCGTCGCGCAAACAGGCCGAACGACCTACGGGCCTCCCCGCGGCGACCGAGCTCCCGGACCGGCAGGCCCGGCCGCGATGCGGTCCGGCTACGGGGTCGCGAAGTTCACGGCCACGCGAATCGTGCCGTCGGCGCTCGACCACACCCCGATCCCCACCTGCGTGAACTCGGCGTCGACGATGTTGGCCCAGTGGGTCGGTGACGCCATGAAGGCGTCGAACAC
>JALYWQ010000485.1 GCA_030852625.1 Actinomycetota bacterium | reverse complement strand
CGCTGGTGCTCGAGGGCCGCTGCGTCCCCTACGGCGAAGCCAACGTGTGGTGGCCGGTCGCCGACGCGCTGCGCCACGGCTGCGGGATCCGGTCGAGCGACCCCGCCACCAGGGCCATCCACCTCGCCACCGAGGCCGTCCGGAGCGCGCTCGGCCCGACCGCCACGGAGGCCGAGGTCGACGATGTCCTCCAGGGCCTCCTGTTCCTCATGGGCTACGAGAGCGAGCTGCGCGGCATCGACCCCGGCCGGGCCCGGGAGTCAGCCACCGCCGCAGTGGTCACCTTCGCCGAGCGGTTCTCGGTGCAGCGCCCGGTGGTGGTGGTGCTGTCCGACCTGCACTGGGCCGACGATCTCGTGCTCGAGCTCGTGGACACCCTGCTCGAGCGACTGTCGTCGCGCCGCTTCGTCGTGCTGGCCACCGCTCGCCGGGTGATCGAGGAGCGGTGGCAACCGCCGCAGGGTCGTCACAACCTGGTGGTGCTCACCCTCGACCCGCTGCGGGCCGACGCCGCCGCCGACCTCCTCAGCGAGCTGGCGGGCGAGGAGCTCGACCCCGGCCTGGCCGCCGCACTGCTCGAGCGCAGCGGTGGCAACCCGTTCTTCCTCGAGGAGCTCGTCACCCTGCTCGGTGACGCAGGCGTGGTCGGCGATCGGCCCGCCGGCGCCATCGAGCTGCCCGACACCCTCCGCGGGCTGGTCTCGGCCCGGCTCGACGGCCTCGAGCCCGACGAGCGGAAGGTGCTGGAGGACTGCGCGGTGCTCGGCCGGCGGGGCTCGTTCTCGGCCATCGCCGTCATGGCCGACCACCACTTCGGGATCGCCGACGTCCGGCCCGTGCTGGCCGCGCTGGAGGCCAAGGAGCTCCTCGTGCTGAGCGGCACGGGCGCAGCCGAGAAGTGGACCTTCCGGTCCGACATGGTGCGGGAGGTGGCCTACGGCACCCTCACGAAGGGCGATCGGGCCAAGTCCCACGCGGGGATCGCGGCCTGGATGGAGGACAACGAGGACACCGAGCAGGACGCCGTGCTCGACCGGCTCGCCCACCACTACGTGCGGGCCGCCGAGCTGGCCACCGACCTCGGTGGCCTCGACGGCTACGCCGACGGCCTGGCCGAGAAGGCCCTCACCTGGTTGGAGCGGGCCGCCACCCGTGCCGAGCACGACGAGATCCACGTCGTCGCGTCGCGGCTGTGGGGCGAGGGCGTGCGGCTGCTCCAGGCCGAGCACGACCGGGAGCACGAGCACGGCGACGGTCACGACCTGGTCCACGGCGACCGCCACCGGGTGTTCCTCACCGGTCGGGCCCGGGCCCTCGCCGCCCAGCGCGACCTGCCCGGAGCCCGCGCCGACGTGGAGGCCGCCATCGTGGAGGCCCACGCCAGCGGCCCGCGCGACTCCGCCCTTGGCCGCTCGTTGCTGGTGCTGGCCGACATCGAGCAGAAGTGCCTCGACTTCGAGGCCTCCCGGGTCGCCCTCGACGAAGCGGCTCAGCTGTTCGCGTCGCTGGCCGATGCCCACGGCCTGGCCGAGGTGCAGCGGATGCGCGGCTTCGACGCCCTGCTCCGGCACGACTACGACGAGGCGGTGTCGTTCCTCGAGGACGCCCAGCAGCGCTTCGAGGCCCTCGGCGACCAGCGGGGGATCGCGTGGGCACTGCAGAACCTGGCCTGGTGCGCGTTCTACGCCGGCCAGCCCGACGCCGCCGAAGCCCGCTTGCGCACCGCCGCGGCCACCTTCGAGGAGATCGGCGACCTGGCCGGGGTCGGCTGGGCGCGGGGGCTGCTGGCGTGGACCCGCTTCCAGCAGGGCCACCTGCTCGAGGCGGAGGAGATGGCGGAGTCGATCCTCGACGACACCCGACGCCGCAACGATCGTTGGGCCCTCGGGATGATCCTCGTGCTGTTGGGCAGCACCCGGCTGTGGACCGGCCGCCCGAAGCAGGCCATCCCGTTCCTGAGCGAGGCCCACGAGCTCTTCGTGGAGATCGACGACACCACCGGCGGGATCCAGAGCAGCCTCGCCCTCGGCCGGGCTCGCATCTCGTCGGGTCAGATCGACGACGGCCTCGCCCTCCTCCCCGGATTGAGCGAGGCCTACGAAGGTGCG
>JALYWQ010000464.1 GCA_030852625.1 Actinomycetota bacterium | reverse complement strand
ATCCTCGACCTCACCGGGATCGGCTCGGGGGCTCCCGCCGAGGCGGCCCCCGCCAAGCCGGCCCGGGCCCGCAAGGCGGCCGCACCCGCCCCGGCGGCCGACGAGGTCGACGCCGATGAGGCGATCGACGGCGATGCGGACGCGGATGTCGACGACGAGGACCAGACCGAGGCGCAGGCCGACGAGGAGCCGGCGACCGCAGCCCCGGAGCCGGCCGAACGGCCCGAGCGGCCCGAACGCAACCGTGACCGTGGCCAGGGCGGCCAGGGTGGCCAAGGCGGTCAGGGCCAGGGCGGCCAGGGTGGCCAGGGCGATCAGCACCGCAGCCCGAACAGCAACCAGAACGGCAACCAGAACGCCAACCGTGGCGACAGCGACGGCGACGGCGACGCCGACGGCGAGGAGGGCGGCAACCGCCGCCGCCGGCGCCGGGGCCGCAACCGTGGCGAGGGCCAGGGCCAGGGCCAGGGCGAGGAGCCGCTCGGCGATCCGGTCGACGTCGAGGGCATCGTCGACCTCCGTGACGAGGGCTACGGCTTCCTGCGCCTGCACGGGTTCCTGCCGTCCCGGGACGACGCCTACATCTCCGTGAAGCAGGCTCGGCAGTTCGGCCTGCGACGGGGCGACATCGTGAGCGGCGCCAGCCGCCCCGCCCTGCGCAACGAGAAGAACCCCGCCCTGCTGCGGATCGACAACGTCAACGGCGTCAGCCCCGAGCAGGCCCGTGACCGTCGCCGCTTCGACGATCTCACGGCGGTGCTCCCCGACGAGAAGCGCACCTTCGACGCCGCCGGGACGTCCGTCGCACTGGGCGAACGGGCGCTGGTGATCACCACCGGAGGCGCCAGCACGTCGGACTGGCTGCGTCAGGTCGCGTCGTCCGTCGATGCCGGCCAGGCCGCTGTCATCGCCGTGGTGATCGACGAGCGGCCCGAGGAGGTCACCGAGTGGCAGCGCGCCGTCGTCGGCGACCGCTCGCAGCTCGCCGCATCGACCTTCGATCGGCCGGCCGACGAGCACGTCCAGGTGGCCGAGCTGGCCATCGAGCGGGCCAAGCGACTCGCCGAGGCCGGCGAGGACGTCATCGTGGTCCTCGACGGGCTCACCCGCCTGGCCAGGGCCGGCACGCTGGTGACGGCGCCCACCGGTCGGACGCTGCCCGGCGGCGCCGACGCTGCGGTCGTCCACGCCGTGAAGCGGGTGTTCGGTGCCGGACGCCGGCTCGACGGCAGCGGCAGCCTCACCCTGATCGCCACCCTGCGAACCGGCAACGGGAGCTCGCTCGACGAGGCCTTCGCCGAGGAGCTCCGCCCGGCGGCCAACCGGGAGATCCGGGTCGACGGCCCGTCGCCGTCCGGCGCCTGACCTCAGGTAGCGATCCGGGGACCGGCCCCGGTAGCCTCCACAAGCCCCAGAAACCCCTGACGGAGATCGCCATGCGCGCCGACATCCACCCTGACTACGTGGTCGCCACCGTGACCTGCTCGTGTGGGAACAGCTTCACCACCCGGTCCACGAAGGCCTCGCTCACGTCGGAGCTCTGCAACGTGTGCCACCCCTTCTACACCGGCAAGCAGAAGCTGGTGGACACCGGTGGCCGCATCGACCGCTTCGAGCGCCGCTACGGCAAGCGCCGCAAGGGCGACGCCTGAGCTCTGCTGTTCCTCGGCTCCGGTCGTCGCTTCGCTCCTCAGCCTCCGCCGAGTGCCCTACGCAAGCGCCTTCGGCGCTAGTGCTGCGGGCGTTTCCGCTGTTGTTCGGCTCCGGTCGGCGGCCTGGCCGTCACCGCCTGTCCCGGGTGGCGTGAGCCCACATGGATGAGGTCCAACGGGGCCGGCTTCGCGTCGCCAAGCTGCGCGCGCTCGCGGCCCAGGCTGGCTTCGAGGGAGAACCCCGCGACTTCGCCGGCGGGGCGGCCCTGGTGGCGGCCGACGGCTCGGCGGCGTGGATGCTCCTGGGTGCTGATCCGTCGCCGTTGCCGGCCCTCGGACCGGCGCTGGTGTGGGCCGACCGGCTCGGGGCCACCGAGCTCGACCTCGTGGTCGATGGTCCCGCCGACCACGCCGCTGCCGTGCTGGCTCGGCGGGCGGCCTGCTTCACCCGCCCGCCGCGGGTGTGGGCCATCAGCGGCGCCGCGCTCGGTCCCGTGGTCGCGGCGCCGCCGGCTGTTCCCCGCCGTGCTCCGTCCGCTCCCGACCTGGCAGAGCTGCTGGTCGACGCCG
>JALYWQ010000439.1 GCA_030852625.1 Actinomycetota bacterium | reverse complement strand
ACCCCACCCTCGCCCCCCGGCTGGTGTGGGACGCATGGGAGCTCGCCGCCGAGCAGAGCGGCTGGGTGGCGGCATCGGAGGCGGCCGCCTTCGGCGTCCCGGCCGAGGTGTCCTACGCCGTGGAGCTACGGGTGATCGAGTGCGCTCGTGACCCTCACGCCCGTGACGAGCTCACCGACGGCGGGCGGTCGATGGTCGACGAGGCTCGCGCCGCGGGATGGAGCGCGGTGGCCCACCAGGCCTGGTCGAACGGGCTGGCCGCCGCCATCCAGGCGGTCGACGACCGAGCCCGCCTCCCCTTCGCCTCGGCCTACGAACGGGCCCGGCAAGGAGTGATCAGCCGGCGGGGCGTCGACGCCGAGCAGTTCCAGGCCGCCGCCGACGCCGGTGAGCGGGCCGCCCACGAAGCCCTGGCCGATGCCGGCCGCCGCGAGGCGGTGCCCGGCGCCGACACCACGATCTGGAACGAGATGCTCGCTGCGGCAACGGCGGCGACGGACGCGGCAATGTGGGCCGAGGCCCTCGACCTGGCGCGCGACGCCGTCGAAGAGGAGCCCTGGACCGAAGGCCAGTACGCGGCCGCCACCGTCGCCGAGGCCATCCTCCGGGAGGCACCCCAGCAGATCGAACGGGCCGTCGGCACCGCCCTGGCCCGCGAAGCAGCCGGCTTCGCGGCGCGGGAACTGGCCCTCAGCTTGGCCGCCGACGTGCTGGCCGGCGGTGCGAGCGAGGCGGACGCCGCCGCCGAGATCGTCGTCGGCCTCGACCCCACCGTGGACCACCTGCGTGGGAGCGCCCTCGGCCTCCTCGAGGCCATGATCGACGCCGGCGGCGCGGCCTACGAGGACGACGACGAGGACGACGAGTCGGCAGACGTCGACGCCGGACCGGCCTCGACCGCGCGGTAGGCGGCCATCAGTCGCTGAGCCGCTGACCGGAGGGCGGCCTCCGGGTCGATGCCGGCCAACCGCGCCTCGTCGACGAGCTCGAGCACGCGGTCGGCCCAGTCGTCCCCGGCATCGAGGGCCCGCCAGTCGGCGCCCTGCGACACCGCCTTCTTCTGCACCTTGGCCGCGAGGGCCAACGCCGGCAGCGCGGCGGGGATGCCGTCCATCACCGACGACCGGCCCTTCTCCTCCACCTTCCGGCGCTCCCAGTCGACGGTGAGCTGCGCGAGGTCGGTGGCCGGCGCCCCGGCGTCGAACACGTGCGGGTGGCGGACGACGAGCTTGTCGTGGATCCCCCGCGCCACGTCGGCCAGCGTGAACTGGCCCTCCTCGGCGGCGATCACGGAGTGGAAGACCACCTGGAACAGGAGGTCGCCGAGCTCCTCCTCGAGGGATTCGAAGCCGGTGGCCTCGTCGGCGTCGAGCTGCTCGATGGCGTCGATCACCTCGTAGGTCTCCTCGAGGAGGTGGCGGGTGAGCGACACGTGGGTCTGCTCCCGGTCCCATGGGCACTCGGCCCGGAGGGTGCGCACCAGCTCGGCGAACCGGGTGACCTCGGCGGCGACGGGGTCGCCGAGCGCGGGGATCCAGATCGATGTCAGGTGGTCGGGCTCGACGTCGCGGTCGAGGTCGGCCCACGCCACCTCCGTGACCAGCTGGTCGGGGAGGCCCAACCGCTGGAGCACGACGACGGACGGGCCGTCGTCGACGGCGAGCTTGATGTCGGACAGCACGTGGGGCTGGTCGCACTGGGCCACGAGCATCGGCCCGGCCACCCCGGCGGCCTCGGTGGCGAACCGACGGCCGTCGACGAGCCGCGCTCCCACCGCGATCGGGTCGATGCCGAGGACGGCCCAGCTGAGGTCGAGGAACGACATGGCCGGGAGCAGCTCCACCTCGAGCCGTTCGTCGCCCAGCAGCAGCTCGACGGTGCGTTCGGCCACCACCGGCGACCCGGGGACGAGGTAGAGGACCTCGCCGTGCTCGGTGGCCGCGGCGTGGAGCCGTTGGGCGATCTCGCTGTAGACGGCGTCGAAGGAGTCGTGGGCTTCGTAGACCTCGTCGAACGACACGGGCGCGGGCACGGCGGCGACGGCGGGGTGCCGGGTGGTGCGCACGAAGCGGTGCGGCACGCGGTCGATGGCGGCGACGGTGGCCGCGGTCAGCAGGTC
>JALYWQ010000421.1 GCA_030852625.1 Actinomycetota bacterium | reverse complement strand
CGTCGGCCCCCATCCCGCCGCCGCCAGCTGTCGAGGCTCCCGCCGAGGAGCCCACGACCGCCCCGGCCGAGGCCGCTTCCGAGGTCGCCGAGGCCTCCGACGCCGCCCCGGAGCCCACCGAGGGCTGAGCAGCCCGCTCCCGCACCCCCCATCCGAACGCATCCAGGAGCAATCCATGACGATCTCAGCCAAGGACGTCCAAGCCCTCCGGCAGGCCACTGGCGCCGGGATGATGGACGCCAAGCGCGCCCTCGAGGAGAGCGGCGGCGACTTCGATGCCGCCGCCAAGTCCCTCCGTGAGAAGGGCCTGGCCAAGTCGGTCGATCGGTCCGACCGCGAGAACACGCAGGGCGCCATCGCCGTCGGCCGGGTCGACGGCGCGGCGGCCTTCGCCGAGCTCAAGTGCGAGACCGACTTCGTGGCCAAGTCCGACGGCTTCCTCGCCGTGCTCGACAAGCTCCTGGCCGATGTGCTCGCCGAGGCCGAGAGCGCGGTGGAGAAGAACACCGAGGCCATCGACGACCTGAAGGTCACGCTCAAGGAGAACATCGACGTGGGCCGCATCGTGCGGGTCAACGTCGGTGCCGGTCAGGGCGTCGACACCTACCTCCACAAGCAGGACGGCCGTGGCGTCAACGCCGTGATCGTGGTGCTCGAGGGTGGCGACGACGCCCTCGCCCACGAGATCGCCGTCCACGCCGCCTTCACCAAGCCCCGCTACCTCCGTCGTGAGGACGTGCCGGCCGAGGAGGCCGCCGAGGAGCGCGCCACGCTGGAAGGCATCACCCGCGCCGAGGGCAAGCCGGAGAACGCCATCGAGAAGATCGTCGAGGGTCGCCTCAACGCCTGGTTCAAGGACCAGGTGCTCCTCGAGCAGGGCTTCGTGCGGGACGACAAGCAGACGATCCAGCAGTTGCTCGGCGACGCCACCATCGCCCAGTTCGCCCAGGCCTACATCGGGTCTTGAGCGCCGCCGTCTACCCACGGATCCTGCTGAAGCTCTCCGGCGAGGCCTTCGCCGGCGAGGACAACCCCATCGACGGTCGGATCGCCGAGTTCGTCGCGGGTGAGATCGTGGAGGCCCGTTCCCTCGGCGTCGACGTCGCCGTCGTCGTCGGGGGCGGCAACATCTGGCGGGGCATGACCGGCGCCGGGGCCGGCATGGACCGCGCCCAGGCCGACTACATGGGCATGCTCGCCACGGTGATCAACTCCCTCGCCCTCCAGGACACCCTGGAGCGGCTGGGCCAGCCCACCCGGGTGCAGTCGGCCATCCACATGGCCCAGGTGGCCGAGCCCTACATCCGCCGGAAGGCCATCCGGCACATGGAGAAGGGCCGCGTGGTGATCTTCGCCGGCGGCACCGGCAACCCGTTCTTCACCACCGACACCGCCGCCGCGCTGCGAGCGGTGGAGATCGAGGCCACCGCCATGCTCCGGGGCACCCACTCCGGCGTGGACGGGCTCTACACCGACGACCCCCGCACCAACCCCGACGCCACGTTGATCCCCGAGGTGAACTACCTCGAGGTGCTCAACCGGGGGTTGAAGGCGATGGACTCCACCGCCATCACGCTCTGCATGGACAACGGCCTGCCGATCGTGATGTTCGACCTGCTGCAGCAGGGGAACGTGAAGTCCATCCTCGAAGGGAAGTCGATCGGTACTGTGGTTCGATGACCCACCGAGGACTGCGATGAGCGCCGAGCTCATCAAGCTGGTGCTCGACGACGCCGCGGAGAAGATGCGGAAGGCCGTCGACCACGCCAGGGCCGAGTTCTCGGGGATCCGCACCGGGCGCGCTGCGCCGGCCCTCGTGGAGAAGCTCGTCGTCGACTACTACGGCAGCGAAGTTCCGCTGCAGCAGCTGGCCGGCTTCCAGGTGCCCGAGGCCCGGATGCTCATCATCAACCCCTACGACAAGGGGAGCCTGGGCGCCATCGAGAAGGCCATCCTGAACTCCGACCTCGGGCTCAACCCGAGCAACGACGGCCAGGTGATCCGGCTGACCTTCCCGCAGCTCACGGCCGAGCGCCGCAAGGAGCTCGTGAAGGTCGTCAAGCAGATGGCGGAAGAAGGGCGCGTCGCCATCCGCAACGTGCGGAGGTCCGCACGGCACGAGCTCGAGGAGCTGTCGTCCGACACGCCGGAGGACGACATCACCCGGGCCGAGAAGGAGCTCGACAAGCTCACCCACGCCCAGGAAGCGGAGATCGACCGGGCCCTCGAGCAGAAGGAGCAGGAGCTGCTCGAGGTCTGACCCCGACCTGCGGCCGAGGCCGAAGTGCGGGAGCATTTGCCGAATCCAAGGAGGTCCCATGGACCGATTCGATCGAGACGACAGCAAGCCCGACCCTCCCTCGGAGGGTGTTCGCATCATCGGCGCCGAAGAAGCCGCCGAAGCGTTCGAGCGCGGCGACATCGCCCGTCGCCGGGGCAACGACGAGCCTCGCTTCGGCGACCGGCCCGCCGCCCCCGCACCTGACGGACCTCGTCCGGTGCTCCGGTTTCCCCTCGGCGGTGCCGCCGAGGCCGATGAGTTGGAGCGCCCTGCCTTGAGCGAGCCCATCTCCGAGCCCGTCGAACTGCCCCACTGGACCTCGCCGCCCACCGGCCAGGTCCCGCAGATCCTCCCCGACTCGCCGCCGCCGGGCGACGAGCTCGACGACTGGTCGAGCCTGTCGGCCTCGGCCCCCCGCTGGCGCGACGACGACTCCGACCGTGAGGCCGACGTGTTCGGCGACCTCGCTGCGTGGGGCGACGAGGACGAGACCCGCCTCGGCGCCCTCGACGACCGGGAGCGGCAGTCGCACGACGACTTCTTCTCCTTCGCCGACATCGACGAGGGGATGACGCCGTCCCGCTCGGTGTTCGCCGACATCGACGCCGGTACCGAAGCGGCCGCCGACTGGGACGACGGCGCCGAGTTCGACCAGCCCGCCGAGCCGCCCCGCCG
>JALYWQ010000392.1 GCA_030852625.1 Actinomycetota bacterium | reverse complement strand
GCGTGGACGCCAGCGCGGTGTCGACGTTGGGCTTCAGCATCGACGGCGCACCCCGCCGGTAGCCGCCGTCGGCGGTGATGACGAGCTTGCACTCGGCGTCGTTGATCCGGTCGATCAGCGAATCGGGGGAGAACCCACCGAAGACGACCGAGTGGGCGGCGCCGATCCGGGCGCAGGCCAGCATCGAGATCACCGCCTCGGGAACCATCGGCAGGTAGATGCACACCCGGTCGCCCTTGGCCACGCCGAGGCCCTTCAGGGCGTTGGCGGCCTGCTGCACCTCGGCGAGGAGGTCGGCGTAGGTGATCGTGCGGGTGTCGCCCGGCTCACCCTCCCAGTGGAACGCCACCTTGTCGCCCTTGCCGGCGACCACGTGCCGATCGACGGCGTTGTGGCACACGTTGAGCTTGCCGCCCACGAACCACTTGGCGAACGGGGGCTCCCACTCGAGCACAGTGTCCCACGGCTCGAACCAATCAACGAGCTCGCCAGCCTGCGTCGCCCAGAAGCCCGCCCAGTCCGCCTCGGCCTCGGCGTAGACGGAGTCGGAGCGGTAGTTCGCCCCGGTGGAGAAGCCCGCTGGCGGCGGGAAGGTGCGGTCTTCTACCAGCAAGCCATCGATCCCCGACCGCGCCACAGGATTGTTCGTCACCGCGTTCAGATCTCGATGAAGACGGCGGAGCCGTCGAGGGTCACCGGAAAGGTCGGCGCCGGATCGTAGGCAGGAGGCATGGAAACGGACCCGGAGCGCAGGTCGAACGCCGAGCCGTGGAGCGGGCACTCAACGGAATAGCCATCCAGCTCCCCCTCGCTCAGGGACTGCTCCTCGTGGGTGCAGACGTCCCCGATCGCGTAGAGCTCATTCTCGGCGACCCGGGCGAGGCACACGGCGACTCCGTCGACCTCCACGCGGCACAGCTCACCGACTGCGATCTCATCCAGGGACGCGATCCGCTTCTTGGTCATGATTTCCTTCCTGAGGGGTTGATGGCGACGCTCGAGTCGAAGAGGACGGGGTAGCTCTCCCACTTGTGATGGGTCGCTGGATGGAGCACGCCTTGCCGCACGGGGTGCTGGATCATTCCGGCGGCGAAGAACCGGCGGAGCGTGTGCACCAGGCTGCCGTCGATTCCGTTGGCCCCCATCACCAAGGGCATGCCCAAACACATGTGTGCGCCGCCTCCGAACGTCACCCCCATGGGTTGGTGAGGACGTTCGACGGTTCGGCGAGGGTTGAATTGATCTGGGGACGTGCCGAAGGCTGGGTCTTGGTTCGCCTGCTCTCCCGGCAGTGCGATGTACTCACCTGCTGACACCCGGGTGCCGTGGCACAGCTCGAGATCCTCGAGCGCGACCCTCACCATTGCGGGTGATGCGTTGTGCAAGCGCAGGCCATCGTTCACGGCGCCGAGGAGGAACTCTCGGTCGGTTCGAAGCTCCCAGTCATCGGGGTGCTTCGAGAACCACCCGAACAGCTCGTTCAGCGTGTGGATGAGCGCGTGCGTGCTCGTGTTGGTCGCAGCCGAGACGACCTGCATCGCCTCGCGCACGACGAGGTCGTAGTCATCCCACGCCGGATCGGTCCCTTGGGCAACGAAGGTCAGGAGGTCCCGGGGCAGCGTCGCCTCGTCCCTGTCGCCCGCTGCTACCTCAGCGACCAGCTCGCGGCGCCGGGCGAGCGAAGGCTCCACGAAGACGCGCTCGAACTCGACCTTCGCATCCAGGCCAGCCTTCGCCGCATCGCTCGTCGGGTCAAAGCCGCGGGTGAGCTCTTCGTAGGTGCCGCCGAAGGCTGCGTGCATCAAGGTCCGGATTCGATCGAGCTCGGCGGCGCCGCTCGGCGAGGCGGCGGCGTCCAGGCCGGCCATCGCACCCGCCATCTGGATGAAGCAGGTGCCGGCGAAGGGAACGAGATCGACCTCAACGGCGCTCGTGGACCGCCCGACCCCGGCGTCGACCAGTGCTTGGTCGATCGTGGGGAGGAGCACCTCCCGACGGAACCACTCATGGCCATCCCGCTTCAGGAGCCCATTCATGGCTCTCCTCCGCTGGAGGTGGGTGGCCCCGTCGAGCCGCATCAAGGTGTTCTTGCGGAACAGGTGATCGTGCGGACCACCTGAGTCCGCTGACACCTCCTTCGATCGGAGGACCTCCATCAGCTCCTCGTAGTCGCTGACGACGACGATCGGCTTGCCGTCCCAGGTCTCGCTTCGCTCGGGTTGGGTCAACTCCGGCATCCCTTCAGTAGGTCAGGGTCTGCTCGACGCAATCCAGGATGCGATCGGCGCCGGGGAGCCAGTGCCGCTCGATCTTCGCTGCGGGGTAAGGCGTGTCGAAGCCGGTGGCACGGAGGACGGGGGCCTCGAGGTCGTAGAACGCCTCCTCCGTGATACGAGCCGCAAGCTCTGCGCCGAGTCCAAGCGTCCGCCACGCCTCGTGCGCGACAACACACCGCCCCGTCCTCGTGACGCTTCGGAAGATCGTCGCATCATCGATCGGGCTCAAGGAGCGGAGGTCGATGACTTCAACGGAGATCCCCATCTCCGCAGCACGAGCTGCAGCGTCGAGTGCGGTCGGGACCATCGGGCCGTAGCAGAGGACGGTCACGTCATCGCCGCTCACCCGTACGACGGCGTCCTCCATCGACGGCGCTCCGTCCATCGTGAGCTCGACGTCTTCGTGCATGTAGTAGCGGCGCTTCGGCTCCAGGAAGATGACGGGGTCGTCGCTTCGAATCGACTGCCGCAGAAGCCGATAGGCGTCGAGGGGTGATCCCGGCGTTACCACCCGAAGTCCAGGTGTGTGCACCCAGTACGACTCGGGACTGTCGCCATGGAGCTCGATGGCACCGATGCCGCCCCCATAGGGGAGTCGCACGGTCACCGGCATCGCAACCCGGCCTCGCGTCCGATTGTGGTACTTCGAGAGGTGGGTGACGATCTGCTCGAACGCCGGATAGGCGAACCCGTCGAACTGGATCTCCGGCACCGGGCGCCGTCCGTAGAGCGCGAACCCGATGGCCGCTCCGATGATCGCCGATTCAGCGAGCGGGGTGTCGAAGCAGCGCTCCACCCCGAACTCCGACTGCAGGCCGTCGGTGACGCGGAACACTCCGCCGAGGATTGCGACGTCCTCTCCGAAGACGACGACGTCCGGATCGTCGTGCATCTCATCTCGGAGTGCAGTGTTGATCGCGTTCACCATCGTGACCTTGCTCACGACCCACTTCCCCGCAGCTCGCTCTCCATCTGCCGCCGCTGCGCGACGAGGTGGCCGGTCTGGGCCGAGAACACGTGGTCGAATGCCTCGAGAGGATCACCGGCAGGAGCGTCGTAGAGCGCTTCCCGAACCGCGGCCGCAAGTTGGTCTCCCTCGGCCGTCCACTCAGCGACCAGCGAATCGTCCCAACACCCGAGGATGCGCAGATGCCGCTCGAACCTCGCGAGCGGGTCGAGGTCGACCCACTGCTCGGCCACAACGGGGTCCTCGTACCGGGTGGGATCGTCCGAACCGGAGTGGGGGGCCCGTCGGTAGGTGACAGCCTCGATCAACGTCGGTCCGAGGCCGGCCCGCGCTCGCTCGAGCGCAGCAGCGGTCACCGCGAAGCAGGCGAGCACGTCGTTGCCGTCGACCCTCACGCCCGGAATGCCGTAGCCGATGGCCTTGTGGGCGATGCTCGGAGCACGAGTCTGACGGTCCACGGGCACCGAGATGGCCCACTGGTTGTTCTGGCAGAAGAACACGCACGGAGCGTCGAACACCGCCGCGAAGTTCAGGCCTTCGTGGAAATCGCCCTCTGAGGTCGCCCCGTCACCGAAGTAGGCGATGGCCGCGATGTCGTCTCCGGCAAGACGAGCCGCCGTCGCGAGACCGGCGGCGTGCACGATCTGCGTGGCGATCGAGACCGTCTGCGGGGCGAATCGATGGACCCGGGGATCATGGGTCGAGATCCACGTACCTCGGTTGTGGTGGAGCAGCTCTGCAGGATCGAGCCCACGCACTCGAGCCACGCCATGCTCCCGATAGGCCGGGAAGATCCAGTCATCGGAGCGGAGCGCCGACGCGCTCCCAACCTGGGCCGCCTCCTGACCGAGACTGGACGTGTACACGGCCATCTGACCTTGTCGGGCGAGACTGATCGCCTCGGCATCCACCCGTCTCGTGATGAGCATCTGACGATAGAGCTGGAGGCGGGCGGCCTCGTCGAGATCGCAGGATGCGTCCTCGTGTTCGACGAGCGAACCGTCGAGGGCGAGCAGCCGGACGATCTTCTCGGCCGGAAGCAGATCCGTGCGTCGCAAGACGTCGGGGATGAGCTGAGTCGCAACAGAGTCGGCGCGATCCATTGCGGACGATCATCGCCCGCATGGACCCGCGTGTCAAAGTCTGACCTTTGTTGTCAGACCGACTGCAGATATCGATTTCGAAGGATCCCGATACTTTCGACCTCGAGTTCCACTACATCTCCAGACTGGATGAGGCCCGCAGCGAGATCGCGGCCCGGGTAGTGCTCGAGGGCCGAGCAGCCGGTCACCGTTCCAGAGGTGATCACGTCCCCGGGGTAGAGCGTCTCGTCCTGAGAGAGGTACGACACCACGTCCCCCCACCGGTGCTGCATGCCCGACGTGTCGCCGCGTGCCCACACCTCGCCGTTCACTGAGACCGCCACGGCGAGGTTGTCAGGGTCGATCTCATCACTGGTCACCAGAACCGGACCCAGGACGTTGCAGAAGT
The DNA here is from genome assembly GCA_030852625.1 of Actinomycetota bacterium. Classification (GTDB taxonomy): domain Bacteria; phylum Actinomycetota; class Acidimicrobiia; order Acidimicrobiales; family VFJN01; genus VFJN01. The sequence goes on along the minus strand of JALYWQ010000392.1, from coordinate 47,951 downwards.
CTTTTCCCTTGGAGGGGCCGAGGAGGAACTCGTTCTCACGGCGTTGCACATCGCGAGCGCTGACGTCGTTGAAGATCGTGAAGCCGGCGATCGCCCCAGCCGCTTCCATCGGGGACGCGTCACGGGTGACTCGCCCGATCACAGCTGCGATCTCGAGCTCGAAGTCCATCGCGGAGGTGTACTTCGGCCACACGACATCAACGTCGGGGCCGATCACGGCGTGCGGGTTGCCCTTCCAATAGAGGGGCAGGTCGTACCAGACGGGAGGTGGTTCCATCCCGACAGCACGCAGGTGCCCTTCGTATGCCGACAGCTCACGGAGGCTGCGCGGTAGCAACGGAGCTGCTAGCTCGACATCCTCCTCCCTCCAGACGAGTTGAACGCCCTCGTCGGTCGCCACGAGCTCACCCGCTTCCACCGCAGCGACTGCATCTCGAGCCATCGCCATTCCGAAAGCACCTGCTTCGAGGAACTCCACCATGTCGGGTGGCACGGCAGCGGCCGCAAGCTCCCTGCACCGCATCCCTCCATGGCGTCGCTCCAAGAGCGCTTGGGCCGCGAGGTTGAGGTCGATGATCCGAAGGCCCGACACGGCCCCGATCCGACTCGCCCTACCCGTCTGCTGAGCGTGCAGGAAGGTGACTAAGCGCATCCCAGCATCAACGCTTGCTGGCGGAAGTGCTCTGGAACTCGCGCGAGCGGAGCTGCTCGAGGTAGTCGAGGTGCGCCCGGATGGCGGTCTCCGCAGCATCAGGGTCTCGATCTGCGATGGCCTGGACGATGTCGGAGTGCTGCCGGACGGTCTGGCGCCCCGCCTCCTCGCTCAGCTCCACGGAGCGGACCGGATCGGTGACCGAATGCAGTGCGTGGACGAGCGAGCCCAGGACCGTGTTACCGGACGCCGCGGCGATCGTGCCGTGGAAGCTGATGTCCAACTCGGGGACATCTGGGGCCTCCACCGAGGTCGAGCGCTCTGCGTGGAGGATCGAGCGGAGCGCCTCGAGGTGCTGATCGGTGCGGTTCTCCGCAGCAAGCCGACAAGCAGGGATCTCGAGCATCGCACGTACTGCGATCACATCATCTCGTTCAGCGGTCCCCACCTTGATCAGGAGGTCCATCAGGTCCGCGATCTGCGCGCCGAAGCGCTGCGCGTCGAGGCGGCGCACGAAGCTGCCACCCGTCGCGCCGGGGATCTTCTCGATCAACCCGGCTGACGCCAGCGACCGCAGCGCCTCCCGGATGGTCGATCGGGAGACCGAGAACATCTCTGCGAGCTGGACCTCGGGAGGCAGCTTGTGTCCATCGGTCAGGCTCCCGCTGACGATGCCGTTCATCAGTTGCTCCTCGACCTGCTGCCGAAGTCGATGCACTGGCTGAGGCTGGAAGTCCACCACTTGGTCTACCTCTCGGGAGCTGTCAGACGTTTACCAATCCTACCGGTGCTGCGGCCACCGCCTGCGGACTCGCCCGTTCGTGGGCGGACGGGAAGGCTCATACGACCGGGCGCACCATCCCCACCCTCGCATCGAGGACCATCGACGAGGGGTCAGGATCCATCGTCAGGCGAGCCGGATCTGCGTAGTAGCTCGCCTCAGCCTGCTCGAAATCGTCGGCGTGGCCGACGACCCAGATGAAGCGCTCTCCATCAGCCGACACCCACGCGCTCACCACGACGAACCCGAACCGGGCTCGCAGCGGCACGACCGCTCGCCGCCACGCGTCGACGAAGGCCTCTGTCGATCCGGGTGCGAGGTGGTACTCACGGTGTTGCAACAACATCAGAGCCTCCTGTTGCAGGATCGAGGATTGAAGCCAGGAAGGCTCGAGTGGTGACGGCGGCCCGCTCGGCGGCCTCAGCTACCGACAACGAGGCGAGCTCGTCGTTGAAGACCTCCGGCCCCACCGGAGGAAGCGGGCCTCTCGCGCGAAGGCGCCGTACGACCTCCGCAACCGGGAGGTCGCCATCCCCTGGCAGCTGACGACAGTGCAGCGAGTCGTAGAAGCGATCACCGACGGGCTGCTCGGCTCCGTCGACCAGCTGGATCTGGAACACCCGGTCCAACGGGAGCTCGTCCACATCGGACGGTGTTCCGCCCGCCCTGATGAGGTTGTAGGTGTCGAGCACGATGCCCAGGTCGGGATCTGCGACCCCATCGAGGAGCTGCATCGCTGTGGTGACAGAGGACACCTTCGAGCCGTTGCTGATCTCGAGGTGAGGCCTGATACCCCGTTGGGACGCACGACGGGTGAACTCGCCCAACGAGTCGATCACCTGCTCGATCGGGGCGTCTTCACCGGCGAACGGGGCGGCGATCGACACGTGCTCCGCACCGAGGGCTTCGGCGATTCCGAGCACCTCGTGCTCCGTCGCTCGCAGCAGAGGCGAGGCTTCGCCAGCCACGCTCGCGGGGTCGTGACCCGGATACCACCCGAGGTACACGTCGACGCAGTTGATGCGCGTGCCGCGCGCCTCGATCTCTGAGCGGAGCCGCCGAAGCCCGGGATCGGACACGTATGGCAGCACGTCGGTCACGAACGCCGTCATCGCGGAAAACCCATTGGGAGCGATGTGCTCAGCTCGGGTCAGCAGGTCGTGGTTGTGGAGCGAGGCAGCCCAGAGGACGAGGGTGGCATTGCCGGCGGCACTCATTTCAGCCGGAACCCGCCGTCGATGGTGATGACGTCTCCCGTCACGTAGTCGGAGGCGCTCGACGCCAGGAACACGGTCAGCGGGCCGAGCTCAGACGGTTCGGCGACCCGAGCCGCGGGGATCCGCGCCAGGATCTTGGGACCGACGTCCGGATCATCGATGGCCCCCTCGTTCATCTCGGTTCGGACGTAGCCAGGTGCGATCGCGTTCACCTGGATGCCCGCGCCGGCGAGCTCCACCGCCATCACGCGGGTCATGTGCAGGATGGCCGCCTTCGAAGCGCAGTACGCGACGTGGTTCGGGATCGGCTTGATCCCCCAGGACGACGCGACGTTGATGATCTTCCCTGCGCCTTGCTCCAGCATCACCGGCAGCGCGGCCTGGGAGGCGATGAACGTTCCGAGAACGTTGACTTCGAGGACAGCCCGGAAGTCCTCCGGCCGCATGGACGTCGCCTTGCCGGACCGAAGGATCCCAGCGTTGTTCACCAAGACGTCGATCGCCCCGAAGCTCTCGAGGGCCTGCGCCACCACCGCCGCCATCGCTGCCTCGTCGGAGATGTCCGCCGCCACCCCGATCGCCGCTCCGCCGTCAGCCGCGATCTCCGCCGCAGTAGCGTCGACCTGGTCCGCCGAACGCGCCACGGCGACGACCGAGGCACCCTCCGCAGCCAACGCCGTGCTCAGTGCGCGCCCGATCCCGCGACCGGCGCCAGTGACGATGGCGACCTTGTCGCTCAGGGCCCGGGTCACGCGTCGGCTCCGATGCTGAATGTCGGCGCGCGCTTCTCGAGAAAGGCGGCGACGCCTTCCAACCCGTCTTCGGTACCTACGGCCTCGGCGGCGAGCTCCACCTCTCGGCGAAGACCGGCTTCCTGAGGGCCAGCGCTGACCGCTCGCTTGATCGCTGCGAGCGCCGTCGGGCTGAGGGAGAGAACGCGAGCGGCCAGGGCATCGACGCACTTCTCCAACTCGCCGAGCGCCACAGGAGGAACCGACAACAAACCGACCTCGTGTGCCTCTGCGGCAGTGATCACCGCCCCGGTGAGCAGCATGCGGCTCGCTCGGTGCGGACCGATCGCGGCCGGGAGCCGTTGGGTTCCGCCGAGGCCCGGGATCAATCCGAGGGTGGGCTCTGGGAGTCCGAGCTTCGCGGTCTCACTGGCGATCAGGAGGTCACAGCACAGCGCAAGCTCCAGCCCACCTCCGAGCGCGTGGCCATTGATCGCAGCCACCGTCGGGATGCCCAGGTCCGCCAACCGCGAGAAGACCTGGTGCCCGAGCTCGAGCCAAGGCCTGGCGGTCGCCGCCGTGTTCCCGAGCTCAGACACGTCTGCTCCTGCGCAGAAGGCGCGGCCCGCCCCCGAGATCGTGAGGACGCGCGCTCCGGCCGCCACCGCCTCATCGAGAGCCGAGTCGATCCCCTCGAACATGGACGTCGACAGCGCGTTCATCCGATCTGGCCGATCAAGGATGACCGAGGCACGGCCGCCGCCGATCGAGATCTTCACGCAGGATTCGGACGACACAAGACTCCTTCCTCGACGAGGGCGTCGATCTGGTGTTGCTCGAATCCCAGCTGCTCCAGCAGATCCTGGGTGTCACCTCCGAGGAGAGCCGGCGCCTGGTGCGCTGGGCCTTGGCCGTCGAGGCGCCATGGGTGGTTGGTGGTGCGGAAGGACGTCCCATCGGTCCCGTGGATCTCGACAATCGCGTCCCGCGCGGTGACGTGCGGATCGGCAACGACCTCGGAGAGAGTGCGGACCAGGGACGCCGGAACACCCGCTGCCATGAGATCGCCGACCCACTCGGCTGCGGTGCGCCCCTCGAAGGCTGCTTGGAGCCGATGCACGAGCTCGTCCCGGTTGGCCCGCCGAAGCGCATTCGTGGCACATCTCGGGTCGTCCGCGAGGTCCGGCGTCCCGGCAACCGCGCAGAGGCGCTTCCACATGCCGTCGTTGCCCACGGCGAGGACGAATGGGCGATCGGCGGCGTCGAAGGTCTGGTAGATCGACAGCACGCTGTCCGTGGCGCCGGACGGGGCAGGTTCGGGCTCACCAGCCAGGTAGGCCGCGATCCGCGGCGCCATGAGGGCCATGCCAACGTCGAGGAGCGACACGTCGATGGTCGCCCCGTGCCCGGAGGAGTCCCGCCCGTGCAGCGCCGAGACGATGGCGAATGCGGCGGTGATCCCTGCGACGATGTCGCTGAGCGCCGTACTGACACGTTGGGGGCTCCTGCCCTTCTCTCCGGTGACGCTCATCAGGCCCGATCGGGCCTGAGCGATGAGGTCGTAGCCGGGCAGATCTCGATCGGGCCCATCTAGCCCGAAGCCGGAGATGGCGCAGTAGACCAGTCGTGGGCGGTCGGAGCGCACTGCTTCTGGGTCGAGTCCGAGTCGGCCGAGCTTCGCTGGGTTCAAGGTCTGGATGAACACGTCGGCCTCGTCGAGAAGCCGGTCGAGGATCGCGCGGCCGGTCGGAAGCGATATGTCGATCCCCAACGACCGCTTGTTCCGGTTCGCCGACCGGTACCACGCCGACCACCCGTCCTCGAAGGGCGGACCCCAGTGCCGGCAGTCGTCGCCACCTGGCGGCCGCTCGATCTTGATGACCTCGGCGCCCATGTCTGCGAGGTACATCGTCCCGGTGGGGCCGGCGTAGGAGGTCGACATGTCCACCACTCGTACTCCGGCGAGGGGCTTTGACGCGCCAGGCTGTCCCATAGTCATCTGTCAGACCTTTGCACAGGGCCGCCCCCAGGGTCAACGTGCAGAAGGGCCATGGATCGGGCCGTCGGAGGCTCCCAACGCAATGCCAGAACGCCCGGTCCTGCACGCAATGATCTCCGCGCAGATCGCGATCGCGGTCTCTTCGGGGGTTCGTCCACCGAGATCGAGTCCGATCGGCGAACGGATCCGTGCGAGGTTCGCGTCGTCGAGACCTGCATCTCGGAGACGCTCGACCCGCTCGCGGTGGGTGCGCCGACTTCCCATCGCTCCGATGTAGCCAGCCTTGGTCCCCACCGCCCCGACGAGAGCCGGTACGTCGAACTTGTGATCATGCGTGAGCACGCAGACCGCATCTTGAGACGTGAGGCTGGGGCCCACCTCCGCCATCAACGGCTCCGGCCACGAGACTCGGATCTCGTCTGCCAGCGGGAAGCGCCGGCGGGTGGCAAATGCAGCTCGAGCATCGCAAACGATGGTTTGGTACCCGAGGAGCTTCCCGACCCGCACGAGAGCCCCCGTGAAGTCCACCGCGCCGAAGATCAGCATCTTCGGCGGTCTCACGAAGGATTCGTAGAACAACGTGACCTCATCGCCACGTGCCTCGCCGCTCGGCCCATAGTGGCGGACATAGGCAGCGCCGGCGTCGAGCGCTCCTCGAGCGTCGCGCTCGGCGACCCGGTCCAATCCGGGATCGCCGAGCGACCCGATGACCGAGGGCCTTCCGACCAGGAGCTTCGCTCCCGTGGAGGGACCCTCGATGGTCGTGACCAGGCACACGGGCTCCCCGGATCGAATCGACGTCGCGAGGGACGCGAGCAGACTGGTCACCAGTCCACCGGCTCCACGAAGAGGTGGATGGTGCCGCCGCAAGTGAGCCCGACGGCGAAGGCGTCGTCGTCGGAGTAGCCGAACGTGCAGATCCGCCGATCGCCTGACTCGATCACCTCCAGCGCGACCGCGACCACCGCCGACTCCACGCATCCACCCGAGACGGATCCGACGACCTCGCCATGCTCCGACACAGCCATCGCCGCGCCCGGCCCTCGCGGCCCGCTGCCCTCGATGTCGACGACCCGAGCGATCGCAGCGCGGACCGCCTCGCCACGCCAGCGCTCGAGGTCATCCAGGATCTCCTTCATCGGGCCCTCGGGGGGGAAGGTGCCGGCACCCAACGGGAGAGGCTCGCCGGCGGCTCTTCCGGCGTCTGGTCGTAGGCGTACCGCAGCCATGACATGGCGACCTCCGCGATGTACACGCAGCCGTTCGAGTCCACCGCGATGTCATGGGGCGCTACGAGGGGGGCTTCCGTAGGACCCTCGAAGCTCAGCCGCTCCATTCCACGTGCGTCGACGGCGACGATCCGTCGGCCAAGGCCCGGCACGTCCCGTTGGATACCTGAGGCTCCGAGCTCGGCAATGAGGAGGAGGGTTTCGCCGTCGTAATCGAACGGAACTGCCGCGCACGGGCGATGGCAGTGCAGATGCCCCTTCGCAATGCCCAAACGATCGAAGTACTGCAGCCGAAAGTTCTCCCTGTCCGACACGACGAGCAGGTCCGCGTCGAGGAACGCGATGTGATGGGGGAGGCTGAAGCACCCGATCCTGGAACCCGGCGCGCCCCAGGACAAGAGGTGCTCACCGTCCCTTCGAAAGCGGTGGATCGCTGAGTTGGCGTAACCGTCGGACACGAAGAGGTCGCCGTTGTTCGGATCGATCGCCACGGCCGTCGGTCGGTTGAAGGTCCCACCAGAATGGGCGGCGACCGGTACTCCCGGTGTGCCGAGACGCAGGAGCAGGGTCCCGTCTGGGGCACGCTTCTCCACCGTGTGGGCCAGTTCGTCGACCAGGTAGACGTCGCCGAATCGATCGATGGTGATCCCGTGCGGTCGAACGAACTCATCACCGCCCCAGCGGGCGAGGACTGACCCGTCTCGATCGAGGTGGACCACTGGATCGATGCCGCGGTGGAACACCCACACGGAGTCGTCCGGCGCGACGGCAACCGACGGCGTATCGCCATCCAGCTCGAGGCCGAGCTCCGTCCACGACGCTCCGGGCTGATAGCAAGCATCGGAGCGCGGCGGCCCTCCCTCATTCGCACCGATCCCCATCTGGGGCCAGCTCTCGAGGCTCACGGGTCCGCCAGACCGCGCACGATCGGCATCGATGCTCCGCGACGATCGAGCTCGTGACGGAGCCGCCGGACCAGCCGCTCCCGTACTCGTTCCTCAGGGAAGAGATGCGATCCCGGATCCTGCGCGTAGCCGTTGGCACGTGGATTCGGTGGAAGAACGTGGTCGACCACGAAGTGGTAGCTGTCACCGTCTGCGACGCACTCTCCGACGAATCCTGCCCCGATGCCCGGAGGGCTGGCTCGGACCCCTTCGAAGCTGAGGCAGGCCGAGCCTTCGAGGCTCCACGGGATCGAGCTGGGCACGCGAACCCGGAACCCCCCAGGAGCCCGAACCGCTTCGAGGGTCGGCACAGGCAGGGGATGACCGGCGACGGAAGCCCCTGCGAGCACCGGCAGCGGAAGACCGCGCGCCAAGACGTCATCGGCGACTGGTTCCCACTGAACCGGTTCGCTCCGTGCTGCCCGACTCGGTGCCCCCACGGGCGCCGGATCTGATGCGAGAAGCGAGCTGGTGTCGGTTCGGGCCCACTCGCTCGGCGAGCGATCGAGATCGCCATCCGACCACCACCAGGCACACAGCGGGGTACACGAGATGTAGATCCGCACGAAGTACCAGACGGCTTCCCACCAGGGCAGATCGAGCACGCCGTCTGGCATCCACCCAGCTCGGTACTGCTGTACCCAACGATCCGTGTTGAGCTGCAGATCGCTGTCCCGCACGGCCGCATGGGCAGCGATGATCCCGACCGACGAACCTGCCATCTCCGATCCAAGGAACAGCAAACCCACCGCCGGGTGAGCACGAGCCCGCTCGGCCTTGGACGGGTAAGCCAAGCCGGTTCCGTAGTCGATCGCTGACCCGCTGGGATCTGGACCGTGGAGGAGCGCCTCGACGATCGGCCTTCCCTTGGGGGTGACCGTCGTCAGCCGGCTCACGGGACTGCTCCGCACGATCTGGATGAGATCGTCAGGGAGATCGGTGCGGCTGAGGATCGGCACGACGGCCGAAGGTCCGTCGCCCACCTCAGTCCGAACTCTCGAGGTCCCAGGTCTGGGGTTCGAGCTCCCCCGCGTGCACAACGCGCTGGACGCGTTGGCCCGCATGCTCGAACGACTCCACCTGCAGCAGATGGAGATCCTCATCTCCAGCGCTTTCGAACCAGTAACGGAAGTCGCGCGGGATCATCACTCCCTCACCGGGTCCCAGCTCGCACAGAAGCTCCGTCTCCGACTGGTAGAACCTGGCGCGCCCCTCGAGCACGAACCACAGGCCGTCGAGGTTCGGATGCGAGTGGAGCTTGTTCTCCCCGCCGTTGCGCACGAACTGGACGTTGCAGAAGACGCTGTCGGTCCGAGCGAGGACTCGCACATGACGTCCTCTCCGCATCTCCGGCTTCTCGATCTTGAAGATCGTCGGCAGGCCGGGGTTCTGCACCGGCCCGTCCAGTAGCTCCAGATTCGGAGCGACCACAGCATCACCATCATCGTGATCAGCCACTTCAGGCCTCCTTGGTCTGACTCAGAACTTCCTTCGGAATTTGAGAGCTCAATGGGCGTGGAACGGGGTCCCGGCAGCTGCCAAGAACGCCTCGCCGAGGGCTTCGTAGAGCGTGGGGTGGGCGTGGACGATCGCTGCGAGCTCTCGTGGGAGGGCACCCCACGACGTAGCCAGCGTGGCTTCGCCGATGAGGTCGGTAGCTCGCGGACCGACGATGTGCACGCCGAGGACCGGCCCGTCGGCGCCCCCCGCACACACCACCTTGGCGAAACCATCGACACCTTCGATGACCGCCTTGGCATTCCCCTTCAACGAATAGGTCGTCGCGTGGACGTCTCCGAACTGCTGCCTGGCGCGCGCCTCCGTGAGACCGACCGATGCAACCTCCGGATGGCAGTACGTGACTCTGGGGACCTGATCGAAGTCCACGGGCTCTGGGGATCGCCCAGCGATGGCATCGGCCACGACGAAGCCCTCCGCGAACGCAGCATGGGCGAGAGCGAGGGTCGGCTGGACATCCCCGACTCCCCAGATCGATGCAATCGCCGTCCGCCCGTGGCGGTTCGTCGCAAGGTGTCCACGCTCGTCAACGATGCCGAACGGCTCCAACCCGAGTTCGTCGGTCCTCGGGCGTCGCCCCACCGCCATCAGGACCACCTCAGCTTCGAGTGTCGAGGTCGCCCCGTCGGCAGAGACCGTCACCGTCGCGCGTTGCGAATCTGCGACCTGCACCGATTCGACCGTGGCGCCGACGAGCACGCCGATCCCACGTCTCCGGAATGCTCGGCGCACGGCGGTCGAACAATCCTCGTCCTCGAGCGGCAGGACCCGCGGCGCAGCCTCGACGACCGTCACCTCGCTTCCCATGGACCTCCACATCGACGCGAACTCCATCCCGATCGCACCGGCACCGACGATGACCGCTCTCGGCGGAGGCGTCGTGAACCGCACTGCCTCGTCCGATGTGAGGACGACTCGGCCATCCTGAGGGACCCCCCGGATGGTTCGGGGCACCGATCCCGTCGCGAGCACAATCGCGCGTGCGTCGATGGAGGTGGTCGTGCCGTCGGTCAGGGCGACGCGCACGACACCACCGTTGTCATCTGCGGAGACGACACTCCCCCATCCAGCGAAGAACGTCGTGCGAGATTCGAGGAGCCCGGCGAGCCCGGACCGCATCCTGTCCATCACCGAGGTACGGAACGCGTCGAGTCCGTGGCCGTCGACGGAGGCACCGGTGACGTTCAGGCCAATGCTCGCTCCACGACCCAGCTGCTCGAGGACCTCGGCGACGTGCAAGGCCGCCTTCGATGGGATGCAACCCCGGTTCAGGCAGGTGCCTCCGACGAGGTCGCCCTCCACCACGGCGACCTTGAGCCCGCGATCCACGGCGCGGAAGGCCGTCGCGTATCCACCCGGCCCGCCGCCAATGACGACAACGTCGAACGCGTCCCGATTCACAGGTGCACCAGCATGCGGGCGGGTTCCTCGACCAGGCTTGCGACGTAGGTGATGAACCGGCCCGCCTCGCCTCCGTCGCAGAGGCGATGGTCGAAGGCGAGGGTGAGACGAGAGATCTTTCGGATCGTGATCTCACCGTCGTGCACCCAGGGACGATCGCGAACCGCGCCCATACCGAGGATCCCTGATTCCGGGGCGTTGATGATCATGTCCCCGTCGTCGTTGCCGAAGTAGCCGTAGTTGTCCACGGTGAAGGTGCCCCCAGTCAGATCCGCTGGGGTGACGGTGCCCTCCCGGCATGCGATGGCGAGGCGTGAGATCTCCGAGGCGAGCTCCATCGTCGACAACAGGTCTGCATCCTTGATGTTTGGCACGAGCAGCCCGCGATCGGTGTCGACCGCAATCCCCAGGTTGATGTGCTCCAGCAGCCGGGTCTCGGCCGCGCCTGGGTCGTAGCGACTGTTCAATGTCGGGAAACGTCGGAGTCCGAGAATGGTCGCTTTGCATACGACGGCCAGTGGGGTCACGGTCACTGCAGCGTCGCGGTCAGCCGCCTCTTCGTTGAGGACGGCCCGCAGATCCCACAGTTCGGAGAGGTCAGCGTCGCGGCTGCAGCCGGCGTGGGGGATGGACGTGCGCGAGAGCTCCATCTTTTCGATGATCCGCTTGCGAATCCCGCGGACGGCCTCTACCTCGCCGGGGGTTCGGCCGCGGAACCCGGGCTGAAGGCGCCTGGGCCTCGTGGTCGACGGAGCGGAGGTCGTGCTCCCGGTGCTCCCCAAGGAGGCCGCCGATCGGACGTCGTCGCGGGAGATGGAGCCGTTGGGGCCGGTTCCCAGGTTGATGTCGGCAAGGTCAACACCAAGGTCTTTGGCGAGCTTTCGCACGGGAGGCTTAGCCCGCGGACGCGAGTCCGCCGCTCCGACTGTGCCGCTCGAACGGTCGCGAGGACGAGGGGGCCCGTCCGCGATGTTCCCGTAGCCCACCAGCAGCTGAGGCGCGGCGGGGTCGAGGGCGGCGGGGCCATCGGTCGAGGTGTCCGGCTGATCGGGAGGTGGATCACCGCCCGAGTCGATGCGGCACAGGGGCGTCCCGACCTGCAGGCTCTCGCCGGCGGCGCCGAAGACCTCGACGACGACCCCCGCGAACGGGCTCGGGATCCGCACGTTGGCCTTAGCCGTCTCCACCTCGACGAGTTCGTCGTTCACCTGGACCGTGTCGCCGACGGCGACCAGCCATTCGACGATCTCCGCGTCCTCAAGACCCTCTCCCAAGTCCGGGAGCGGGAACGTTCGCACATCCGGCATGGTCCGACCATACTCGGTCTGACATTGACACCCATGCAAAATGTCGGCACCATCAGCCAGGCCCGGACTCGTACCCGCCGGGCGTCGGCCGACCACGGAGCCCACCATGGCCGTAGTGCACCCCCCCAGCACTTCGAACCCGACGCTGCACGTGCCGGAACCACAGTGCCGTCCTGGCGACTCTCCCAGGTTCGACGGACTGACGTTCCCGCCGCCCGGCGACATCGAGCGACCCGAGCTGGACGTCGATCCGCAAGACATCCTTGGTCACGCGTACGGTCTCATCCGAGTCCTGGACGACGAAGGGCATGCCCGAGGCCCGTGGAACCCTGACCTCGACGGCGACGAACTCGTCGAAGGGCTACGTCACCTCCTCCTCACGCGCGAGCTCGACAGGCGAATGCTGCGCGCCCAGCGCCAGGGGAAGACGTCGTTCTACATGCAGAGCACAGGCGAGGAAGCCATCGCATGCGGGTTCCAGGCGTCGCTCGACGAGGGCGACATGAACTTCCCGACCTACCGACAGCAGGGACTTCTCGTCGCGGCCGGCTACCCGCTCCACCTGATGATGTGCCAGGTGTTCTCCAACGAGTGCGACCCCCTACGGGGTCGCCAGATGCCGGTCTTCTACTCGGCGCGGAGCCACGGCTTCTTCTCCATCTCGGGGAACCTCGCCACGCAGTACGTACAAGCGGTGGGCTGGGCGATGGCGGCCGCGATCCGTGGCGAGCACTCGGTGGCTGCCGGCTGGATCGGGGACGGCGCCACCGCCGAGTCGGACTTCCACTCGGCGATGGTCCTCGCGTCGACCTACAACCCGCCGGCGGTCCTGAACATCGTCAACAACCAGTGGGCGATCTCCACCTTCCAGGCCGTGGCACGCGGGCGAGCGCCCACGTTTGCCGCCCGCGGGCATGGGTTCGGCATTCCGTCCATCCGAGTCGACGGCAACGACTACCTCGCTGTGCGCGGAGCGGCATCCTGGGCGACCGCTCGGGCTCGAGCCGGTCACGGGCCGACGGTGATCGAGTGGGTGACCTATCGGGTCGGCGCACACTCGTCGTCAGACGACCCCTCGGGCTACCGCCCGAAGGACGAAGCAGCGGCATGGCCGCTGGGAGATCCCGTCGACCGCCTCCGCACGCACTGCCGCCTCGTCGGCGCTCTCGATGACGAGGAGTTCGCGCACCTCACCGAGGAGGTTGAGGCCAAGGTCGCCAGTGCTCTCACCCAGGCGGAGGAACACGGGACGCTTCACGACGGACCCAGACCTTCGCCGAAGGACATCTTCGAAGGTGTCTACGCCGCCATGCCGGATCACCTGCGCCGACAGCGTCAGACGGCGGGGTTCTGAAGTTGAGCCGCCGATCCATGGTCGAGGCGATCCGCGATGCGCACGACGTCGCGATGGGTGCAGACCCATCCGTCGTCGTGTTCGGGCAGGACGTCGGTTACTTCGGCGGAGTGTTCCGCTGCACCCAGGGGCTGCAGCAGAAGTACGGCACCCACCGGTGCTTCGACACCCCGATCTCAGAGGGGGGCATCGTGGGCGCCGCCGTCGGGATGGCTGCACACGGCCTCCGGCCGTGCGTCGAGATCCAGTTCGCCGACTACATGTACCCGGCCTACGACCAGATCGTGTCCGAGGCGGCGCGCTTGCGTCACCGATCGGGCGGGGACTTCACCTCGCCGTTGACGATTCGGATGCCCACGGGCGGCGGCATCTTCGGAGGCCAGACGCACTCGCAGAGCCCTGAAGCCCTCTTCACCCACGTCGCCGGCCTCAAAACCGTGATCCCGTCGAATCCACGCGACGCCAAGGGCCTGCTGATCTCAGCGATCGAGGACGACGATCCCGTGATCTTCCTGGAACCGAAGCGGCTCTACAACGGGCCGTTCGACGGCTTCCACGACCGGCCGATCACCCCTTGGTCGCGGCACGAGCTGGGCGAGGTCCCGGACGGGCACTACACCACACCGATCGGGAAGGCGGCAGTCGTACGACCAGGGACCGAGGTTACGGTGCTGGCCTACGGAACGATGGTCCACGTTTCGCTCGCTGCCGCAGACTCGCACGCGGTCGACGCCGAGGTGATCGACCTCCGGACGCTCGTCCCGATCGACCTCGAGGCCATCGTGACGTCCGTGACCAAGACGGGACGCTGTGTGATCGTCCACGAAGCGACCCGAACCTCCGGGTTCGGAGCCGAACTCGCTGCCCTCGTGCAGGAGGAAGCCTTCTTCCACCTCGAGGCTCCGATCGAGCGCGTCACCGGGTACGACACCCCGTACCCTCACGCCCAGGAGTGGCAGTACTTCCCGGGACCCGAACGGGTCGGCGCGGCGCTGGTCCGGGCCATCGGGGGTGCTCGTGGCTGACCGCATCTTCAAGCTTCCGGACGTGGGCGAGGGAATCGCAGAGGCGGAGATCGTCGAGTGGCTGGTCGCCCCGGGCGACGTCGTCGAGGTCGATCAACCGCTGGTCGAGGTCATGACGGACAAAGCCACCGTCGAACTCCCGAGCCCCTACCCCGGACGAATCGTCGCAGTGACCGGAGAGCCTGGGGACCTCGTGTCCGTTGGCGCAGAGCTGGCGCGCTTCTCAGCCGACCTTCTCTCCGACGGGGGCGACCACGGTATCGCCGCGCACTCGGAGCCCTCCCCCAGCGGCGTCACCCACACAGCGCCCCCCTCGTCCGAGCCTGCTACGACCGGGCGGTCTGAACCTTCGGATCCCATTGCCCCCGCGGTACAGGCACACGACGGTCCCGAGCTCGAGCCGGTCAGGAGCGACGTTGCGCCCACGCCGGCGGCGATCCCAGCGGTTGCGCCGACTCACCGGCCGGTGGCCTCCCCGGCAGTTCGCCGCCGCGCGAACGAGGCAGGGATCAAGCTCGGATACGTCGTGGGCTCCGGCCCCGCCGGTCGGATCGAGCACACCGACCTGGACAGCTACCTCGAACAAGTCCGTGCAGGCGGGCCCGTTCGCGCCGCCACAAACGATGTCGTGACGACGACCAAGGTCATCGGACTTCGCCGGAAGATCGCCGAGCAGATGTCGCTGGCCAAGAGCCGCATCCCGCACATCGCCTACGTCGAGGAGGTCGATCTCACGGAGCTCGAGCTCCTGCGAAGCAACCTGAACGAGAACCGCCGACCGGACCAACCCAAGCTGACCGTCCTACCCTTCCTTCTCCGAGCCATCGTGCGGGCCGGCGCTGCCGTCCCAGTCGTGAACGCCACGTTCGACGACGAGGCCGGTGTCGTGCACCAACACTCGGCGTTCCATGTCGGAGTCGCCGCCCAGACCCCGAACGGCCTGGTTGTCCCAGTGGTCCGTCATGCCGAGGGTCGAGACGTGTGGGAGCTCGCCGCTGAGATCAACCGCCTTGCGTCCGAGGCCCGATCCGGGAGCATTCATCGAGGTGACCTGACTGGCTCGACGATCACGGTGTCCTCGCTCGGAGCGATGGGCGGACTGGTCACCACGCCTGTGATCAACCATCCCGAAGTGGCCATCGTCGGCGTGAACAAGCTGCAGGTGCGGCCGGCCTGGAACGGGAGCACGTTCGTGCCTCGAAGGCTCCTGAACCTCTCGTCGAGCTTCGATCATCGGATCGTCGACGGGTGGGACGCAGCCGTGTTCGTCCAGGAGATCAAGAAGCACCTCGAGCTCCCGGCGCTGCTCTTCATGGAGGTCCGGCCGTGACATTGATCGAGCACGACGTCGACGTCGTGGTGATCGGAGCAGGTCCGGGCGGCTACGCCGCGGGGATCCGCTGCGCTCAGAAGGGGCTCTCTACGGTCGTCGTGGGCTCCATCGCAGGCGGCACCTGCCTCAACTTCGGGTGCATCCCGTCGAAGGCGCTCATCGAGGTCGCCCACCAGTTCGAGGTCGTGGATCGTGCGGCCTCGGGGACGACACCGTTCGGGATCTCCGCAGCCGCCCCCGCGATCGATCTTGGCACCGCTATCGAATGGAAAGACGGGGTGGTCGACCGCCTGACCACTGGCGTGGTTTCGCTCCTCTCGGCGGCAGGTGCCCGGCTGCTGACCGGCTGGGCAACCGTGCTGGACGGTAAGACGATCGAGGTCGCTACGGAAGCCGGCGTCGAACACCTTCGTACGAAGAACCTCGTGCTCGCGAGCGGCTCGACGCCGATCGAACTGCCCACACTCCCCTTCGACGACCTCGTCGTCTCATCGACGGAGATGCTCTCCTCGACCACCGTGCCCGACGACCTCGTGGTGGTGGGGGGCGGCTACATCGGCCTCGAGCTCGGGACCGCTATGGCCAAGCTCGGTGCCAAGGTGTGCATCGTGGAGGCGACTGAGCGTGTTCTCGCCGGATTCGATCCTGTGCTCACCGCCCCGGTTGCGAAGCGGCTCGATGAGCTCGGTGTGCGGACGTTCACCCGCACCATCGCTCGAGGCATGAACCCCTCGAGGACCGCGCTCGTGGTGGAGGGCTCCGACGGGACCTTCACGGAGCTCGCGGCCGACCGGGTCCTGGTGACCGTCGGCCGGCAGCCGCTCACCACCGGCTGGGGTCTCGAGGTACTCGACCTCGATCGCCACGGCGCGTTCGTGAAGACCGACGATCAGTGCAGAACCTCGATGGCGGGCGTGTTCGCCATCGGTGACCTCACCGGCGAACCGATGCTCGCCCACCGGGCGACAGCTCAGGCGGAGATCGTGGCCGAGGTGATCGCAGGCGGGTCCGACCGATGGGACCACGTCTGCATCCCTTCGGTGGTCTACACCGACCCCGAGATCGTGACCGTCGGACTCAGCCGTACCGCTGCGAAGGACGCCGGCCACGACGTCACCGAAGCACGCTTCCCGTTCAGCGCCAACGGAAGAGCCCTTTCTGCTGGAGACCCCACCGGCTTCATCCAGGTGGTCGCTCGGCGAGGCGATGGGCTCGTGCTCGGCTTGCATGCAGTCGGAGCAGGAGTTTCCGAGCTCAGCTCGACCTTCTCCCTCGCCCTGGAGATGGGTTCCTGCCTCGAGGACATCGCCGGAACGATCCACTCGCACCCGACCAGGAGCGAGGCGCTGCAAGAGGCAGCTCTCGTCGCGCTCGGCACGCCGCTCCACCTCGCTACGGCAGGCGGCCGGGGCACCATCTGAAAGCTCAGTCGAGGGGACGAGACGATAGGTAGCTGGCCTCGATCGAACCGAGGTCGGCACGAGCCTCGTCCGCTGTGCCGTTGAACGCCACCTCTCCCTGGCGCATGACCACGACATGGTCGGCGATCTCCAGCACCTGACGGACATGCTGCTCGACCAGCAGCACACCCACCCCTCCGTCGGCGGCCACGCGGATCGCTCGGAGCAGACGCCGTACGACCAAGGGCGCCAGACCAAAAGACAGCTCGTCCGCGATGAGTACCTGAGGCGACCGGGCCAATGCGCGCCCGACCGCAAGGATTTGCTGCTCCCCGCCCGACAGCAGCCCGACGCGCCGGTTCCTGAGTCGATCGAGCTCGGGGAAGAGGCGGAAGACTTCCTCACCGACTCCGCCTAGTCGGAGGTTCTCTGCAACCGTCAGCCCCATGAAGACCGAGCGCTCCTCGGTGATCACGCCGAGTCCAGCCTTCGCTCGCTGATGCGGAAGGGTCCTGGTCGCAGATCCCTTCCAATGAACCTCACCGGCCATCGGGCGGAGCTCGCCGGAAAGACCCAGCATCGTCGTGGTCTTCCCTGCGCCGTTCGGTCCGAGCAAGGCCACGACCTCGCCGCTGTGGACCTCGAAGTCGACCCCTCGAACAACGGCGGACTTGCCGTAGCCGAGGTGCAGCCCTCGTGCTTCCAGGAGCGCGCTCATCAGTTGACCTCCGCTTCATGTGCGCCACGTCGATCGCCATCTGTCGGTTCCCCCAGGTAGGCACTGATCACCTTCGGATCCGATCGCACCTCTGCGGGAGTCCCCGCAGCGATCTGCACCCCGAAGTCGAGGACCATGATGCGATCGCAGGTCTGGAGGACCAGGTCAACGTCGTGCTCCACGAGCACGACGCCGATGTTCCGACGCCGCGCAGTACCGGTGATGACCTCGATCAGCTCGGCGCGTTCCGAGGCACTCAGCCCGGATGCCGGCTCATCGAGGAACAGCACGGAGGGTTCGAGGACGAGCGTTCGGGCAATCCCGACGAGGCGGGCAGTGCCGTTCGGCAGGGTCGAGGGTCGTTGATCGAGGTACGGGCGAAGCCCGAACTCATCGATGACCTCCTCCATCACGGCGGTCGTCGGCTGGTGGCCCGGCCGCAGCAGGTCCCGGAAGTAGGAGATCGGAGCGTGCGTATCGGCTGCTACCAACAGGTTGTCGAGCACGGTCAGCTCCTCGAAGAGCTCGACTGCCTGCCACGATCGGGCGATGCCGGCTCGTGCCCGCCGGACGGGTGACCAACCCGCAACCTCGTCCTCGCCCAGGCTCACCGATCCGCCCGCGACCTTGACGAACCCGGTCACTGCGTCGAGCAACGTCGTCTTACCAGCGCCGTTCGGCCCGATGAGGCCCAGCACCTCACCCGGTTCCACCCGGAACGACACGTCGTCGAGGGCAACGGTGGGCCCGAACTCGACGCGTAGACCGGCCGCAGCAAGCCCTACCGGCGGTCGTTCCTTGCGCTGGGTCAGCACAGCCGGAGTCGCTAGGACGCGCCGGCGCGGGCGATGACGGGCAACGAGCTCGGCGGTGTGCGCTACGCGCTCGGCGAGCCCAAGGGGAGCCGTGAAGAGCACCTGGATCACCGTCAGGCCAGCGATGATCGGAAGCCACTGATCGATCTCGACGAGCGACTCGAACCAGGTCCCGATGAGGCCACCCGTGGTGAACAGCGCGCCGATCACCGCACCGCTGACCCAGCCCAGTCCGCCGATGACTGCGTACTCGACGACCTGGATCGAGCCCATCGTGTCGAACTGGGAGAAGATGATGTTGGTGTTGCGGAAGCCGATCAGGATCCCGCCGAGCGCAGCAATGCTCGTTGCGAGGCCGAACGCGTAGATCTTCGCCCAGTACACGCTGATCCCAAGCGACGCGGCGGAGCGCTCGTTGCCCCGGATGGCAAGCAGGCGGCGACCGGTCCGACCACGACGGAGGTTGGCCACGATCACCGCCACGCCGAGGAAGCACACGACGACGAGGGTCGCGTAGCGCTTCGGTGTCGAGATCGGGTTGATGTCGATGCCGAAGACGTCCGGACTCGGCACGACCGTCCCGGACAGCCCGCCGGTGAGATCGGTGTTGTTGAGGATGAGGTTCTGGATCACCAGAGCGAGGCCAAGCGTCGCAACCGCCAGGTTCACCCCACGGGTCCGCATCGACGGAAGCGCCACGACGATCCCTACCGGAATCGTGAGCAACACTCCGAGCACCAGGGCCAGCGTGAACGGCAGGTCGTGGGCGGCAACCAGTCGGCCGGCGACCCAAGCCCCGAAGCCTGCAAGCGCGAATTGGCTCAGGGACAGCTGCCCGGCGTAGCCGGTGAGCACGACTGCGGACATCACCACGATCGCCATCGTCAGGGTCGTGATCGTCGCGTCCACATACGCGGTGGACATCTGGGAGATCCATCCGAGCAGCAGGACTGACCCAACCGTCAGGAGCAGCGGGCGGGGCTGCCCGGATCCCGGCAACGGCAAGCGGCTCGACAGGTCACCACGAGCCTGGACCGCCTTGCCGCCGGCGACGACCACGAGGATGATCACGATGAATGGGACGGACTGGCTCCACCCCGGGACGCTCGGCACGTACCGGATGAGCTCAGCCTGAGCGATACCGATCACGGCGGCGCCAGCGACGGTCAGCGCAAAGGAGGAGAAGCGCCCCACGAGCGCGGCCGCGAGGGCGTTGACCACCACGAGGGCCAGAACACCGGAGTTCAGACCGACGATGGGGGCCAGGAGGATCGCCGCCGTAGCCGAGAGGGCCCCCGCCACGGCGAAGTTGATGACCTCGATTCGAGCAGCCGCCCACCCGAGGTTCGCGGCGGCGCGAGGATTCTCAGCGACGGCGGATGTGGCCAGGCCGAACAGGGTGAACCGGTAGATCGCCCACAGCCCGAGCGAGAGGACCAAGCCGAAGGCGATGATCACCAGGCGGTCGGTGCCGATCCGCACTGCGTCGGTGATCTGGACGGCGTCTACCGGGAGGAAGCCGCGGACGGTGCGCGGACTGGCTCCGAACACCAGGTCCGAGACGCCCAACAGCGCGGTCATCACGCCCAAGGTTGCGATCAGCTTCGCCACCTGCGATTGGCCCCTCAAGAGCCGCATCACCAGGAGCTGCGTAACGATCCCGAGCAGCGCCCCGAGGAGGATCGCAACTACCAGGCAGACGATCCAGTTCCAGCCGTACTCGTCTCTGAGCTCGAAGAACGTGAAGGCAGCACTGCCACCGATCGCTCCGCTCGCAAAGTTGAGAACGCCTGACGCGCGGTACACGACGACCACACCGAGGCCAACAAGCCCGTACAGGGCGCCGGTCGCGATGCCGATCAGGGCGAATTGGATCAAGTCTCACCTCGTTGTAGAGCAGATCGGCCCCGAGGCGTGAGCCCCGGGGCCGATCTGAGATCAGGCGGTCGGTCGACGACCTCTAGACGTCGATGAAGTCGACGAACTCGTCGCTGTCAGCCACGACCTCGCCGTCCTCGATCTTCTGCAAGTTGACTTGGCCGCTGTAGAGCTTCAGCGGGTCGAGGCCCGGCACCGGCTTCGCCCAGTCGAAGGGGGCAAGGCCAGGGAAGTCGATCGGACCCGATGCCTTGATGGCAGCGATGAGCCCCGCTGCGTCGGGCGTCTCGGCCTCTCGGAGCAGATCCGCGACGATGTGCACGGCGGCCCAGGCCCGCAGCGCATGGGTGCCTCGGGCGTCGTCCATCCCAGCCTCGTCGAGCTCATCCTGGAACGGCTTCAGATCCGGATGCGACGGCGGAAGGAACGAGCTGGCCAGCTGAATGCCTTCGGCCGCGTCGCCCAGGTCATCGATGTCCGTGGGACGAAGACCGACGGCCGGGGTGGCCAGGACAATGTCCTCACCGGTGAGGTGGAGCGCCTGCGCCATCAACGGGAACTGGTTCGAGATGATCGACACCACGCCGTCGGCGCCCTTGTCCACGACCTGCGCGGCGTAGGCGGTGAGATCAGTTGCGTCGAACGGGATCGGCACCATGATCGCCGGCTCGCCACCCTGGGCCTCGATCGCCTTCGCGACGCCCTCGGCGAGGAACTTGCCGGCCGCGACGTCGACGTAGGCGATCGCCAGCTTGGTCCGGCCCGAGTCCAGAAGGCCCTTGGCGGCGCCGTAGATCTCGCCGATGGTCCCGGACGTGATGAGGTAGGAGTTCGGGCTGGTGAGCTCGGGGTTCTGTTGGCCCGCGCTCCCCACCAGCGGGATCCCGGCCTCCTGGAGGATGGGGAAGTAGGCGTCGGCAGTGTTGCCGGCGGACCCGGTCACAGCGACCACTCCCTGCTGTACGGCCTCGCGGCCGCACTGGGCTGCGATGTTCGGATCGAACTGGTCGTTGCACTCGATGAGCTCGAGCGGCCGGCCGTCGATGCCTCCGTCAGCGTTGATGGCGTCAACCGCAGCCTGGCCCGCCGAGAAGATCTCCGGCAGATCGGAGCCGGAGGTCCCGACCGTGGTGATCGACATGAGCTTGATCGGCTCCCCCGACAGCTCGGTCTTGTCGGTGGTCGGCCCGTCGTCCTCGGATGCTTTGTCGTCGTCCCCGCCGCATGCCGCAGCCACGAGGAGAAGACCCGCGACAAGAGCCCCGGCCTTCCGTGTCCTGATGTTCATCTGTATCCCCATTTCCTGGTCGTTGCGAAGACGCCGCGCCCGGTGCAGACCTCGCACACGAACCGCCGTCGAGACACCCTCGACGTGGTCAAGGGAGGTCCGGTCCCCCGGTTTGGTGTAGGAACCTACTGATTAAACGTCTGAAGATCAACTGTCAGACTAAGAAGGCGGGTGGCAACGAGATGTCCTCCGACCGGAGGTCTCCCACGGACTTCCGCCCGAGGCCCATCACGGCTGCGTCGATCTCGCGACGGAGCACCTCGAGCACCCCTTCCACTCCGGCTTGGCCGCCGGCAGCCAAGCCGTACAGGTAGGTACGGCCGACGAGGACCGCTCGCGCGCCGAGGGCTACGGCTGCGACGACGTCATTGCCACGCCGCACTCCCCCGTCGAGCAGCACCTCTGCGTCTCCGCCCACTGCCTTCACCACCGCGGGAAGCGCACGGATGGACGCCGGCGTGCCGTCGATGTTGTTCCCTCCGTGGTTCGACACGGACACGGCGGCGGCCCCGGCGTCGACCGACCGACGAGCATCATCAGGTCGCATCACGCCCTTCACCATGACGGGCCCCGGCCACGTCTCACACACCCACCGCACGTCGTCCCACGTCGGCGGCGGGGTCTCCATCCAGTCCACGTAGCCTTCGGTGAAGGTCGGGATGGAGCCATCGGCACGCGCCAGGTTGGGCACAGCGAGACCTGGGAGCTGCCTTGACCGCAGGTAACGAAGCAGCCATCGAGGTCGTCGCGCCACCTGCGGCGCGAACTGGATCGCGGTCTTCAGGTCGATCTTGCTCGGAATGCTGGGTGAGCCCCAGTCGCGACCTGACGAGAAGGTCCAGTCGAGCGTGAGGATGATCGACCGCACACCAGCGCGATGCATGCGGTCGAGCCGTCTTTCGATCGCGTCCCGCCCGCCGACCCAGTACAGCTGGAAGAGGGTGAGCGGGTTGGCGGCGATGATCTCTTCGATCGGTCGCGTCGCGAAACTGCTCAGGCCGATGGCCGTACCCACCGCGGCAGTCGCTCGAGCAACCGCGAGCTCGCCGTCCGGATGGACTGCATGGGTACCCGTAGGGGACGTCATCACCGGTAGCGACAGTTGGTGGCCCATGACGGTGGTCCCGAGGTCGCGCTTGGAAGGGAGATCGGCCACCAGTGGTGCGAAGCGGATCGCCTGGAACGCCTCGACGTTGTCGCGGATCGTGTGCCCTGCGCCGCGTCCAGAGATCAGTGCGGCGTAGACCGCCCGGGGGACACGGGCCTCGGCGAGGCGTTGGGCCTCGGCAACCGTTTCAAACATGAGGGCGCTGGGTTCCGCTGGGACTCTTGATCACTTCTGCAAGAACCCCATGTCAGCCTCCAGCGTCGTGCCCGTGACGTACGAGGCGTCGTCTGACAGCAGGTAGGCAACCGCCGCCGCCATCTCCGCAGGTTCGGCCATGCGACCGCAAGGCATGAGCGCGGCGTACTGCTCCTGGACCTCCGCCGGGAAGCCCTTGATCATCGCGGTGGCCGTGGTGCCGGGAGCGACCGCGTTGATCCGAATCCCGTCCTTGATGTAGTCCATCGCGGAGCAGCGCGTGAGCCCGACGAGGGCATGCTTGCTGGCCGTGTACGCGGTCAGTCCGGGAGGGCCCGCCTTGAGCCCAGCTGCAGAAGCGGTGTTCACGATCGCGCCGCCCCCGTTGGCAAGCATCTGCGTGATCTCGGCCCGCATGCAGAGCCACGCACCCTTGACGTTCACGTCGAAGACCTTGCTCCACAGGTCTTCCGGCATCTCGTGGGTCCGCACCTCCTGATGGGCCATCCCTGCGTTGTTTGCTGCGAGGTGCAGGCCCCCGTAGGTGGAGACGGCGAGGTCGACCATGGCTTGGACCTGGTCGGCGTTCGCGACGTCGACGGCCAGCGAGATAGCAGCTCCGCCGTCGGCCTGGATGGCGCCGGCCACCCGCTCAGCGGCGGCTCCATCGATGTCGGTGACCACCACGGAGGCTCCGTCGTCAGCCAGCCGGTGAGCGATCGCCTCCCCGATGCCAGAGCCTGCTCCGGTCACCACGGCAACCTTGTTCTCGAACTTCAACGTACGCCTCCTAGATCGAAGAATGGACTGGCAGCGCTCAGCGAGCGGTGAAGGTGAGATTCAGGTGGGTCGGTCGCCGGACGACGCCTTCGGTGTAGGTGATGTCCTCGTCGACGAGGCGGAAGTCCGTGACCCGCTTGGTGAGCTCGTCGAGAGCGATGGCGATCACGAACTCCGCAAAGGGGGCCCCGATGCAGCGATGCAGCCCGAAGCTGAACGCCATGTGCTGAGCACTACCGCCACGATCGAAGTCGAGCGTCGACGCGCCATCGAACTTCTCCTCGTCGCGGTTCGCCGAGGCGTAGTGGATGAGGACCTTCTCGCCTTCCCGCATCGTGGCGTCCCCCACGGTCGCGTCGCAGGCGACGGTGCGGGCAAGCCCGGTCACGGGACTCACGAACCGGAGAAACTCGGCAAGGTGCCGGTCGGCCCAATCGCGCCCCGTGATGCGTCGTTCGAGCTGCGGGTCCCGAGCCACGAGTTCGAGGATCAGGGCCATGGTCGCGAAGTTCGTCTCAAAGCCGGCCGCAACCGCAGAGAAGACGATGCCGACCTTCTCGTCGTTCGACAAGGGCCGACCGTCGATGACCGCCGCTTCGAGGCCGTCCACCATGTCGTCGTAGGAGACGCCGGCGGCCCGGCGCTCCTCGAGAAACTGCGCGACGAGCTGCATCAGGTGCCCGTAGGACTCCGGCTGGCTGTCCTGGACGATGCGGTCAGCGGCGGGTCCGAACTCGCTGGCGAGCTGGTCGCCGGCTCCGCGCAGGTAGACGGCGAAGAGGGCCTTGAACGCCACGGGCGCGGCGTACTCGGTGATGAACTCGACAGACCCCCGGCTGAGCCAGGTCCCCATGACATCCCTGGCCATGGCCCGGAGGTCCTCTTCGACAGCCTGGAGAGCCTCACGAGCGAAGTACGGCTTGAGCAGGTCCCGATAGACCTGCGTCAGCGGCGGGTCGGAGGCGGCCGGGAGCGGCTTGATCGAGCCAACGCCGTGGATGGTGACGCCGTCTCGGTTCGAGAAGGTGCTCGGGTCGAGCAGCACCTTCTTCGCATCGGCGTAGCGGGCGACGATCCAGTAGCCGGGCTCGGCGTTCGTTCGGAAGACCGGGCACGAGGAGCGGGCATGGGCGAACGTCTCGTACATCGTCTGCACGTCGTCACGGTCGTACTGGTCGTACGCGGTCAGCTCCGTGATGTCGGACACGTTGCCCCCTGGTCTCCTCGGAGGCACACCCCTTGTACGCCTCAGCGTCGAAGGTTAATGTCAGACTATGGCCGCGTCAATCGATAGTCAGACTCCTGCGTTCCATATTGCGCAGCTGGTGGCGGATTGGGCCCACGTCGTCGACGGCGACGACCTCGACCGCCTGGACCGGATCGTCGCTCCCGACGGCACCTTCTCCGTCACCGGGATGACGCCTGAGCCGTTGGTCGGGTTGGAGGCCATCAAGGCGTTCGTCGCGTCGTTCGAGCCGAGGCCCCTGCAGCACACCTGCACCAACGTCGTGATCGACGTCCAGCCGCACCGGGCGTCGGCACGGAGCAAGTTCCTGTGCCCGATGCCTGGCGGGACCTGGCTGCTGGGGACCTACCACGACGAGTTCGCCCAGCGCGATGGCGAATGGCGGCTCACGGCGCGGACCGTGACGATCCAGCCCGGCGACTGAGGCCCCTTTCGACCCAAGCCCCCACAGGCCAGAGCTACCGCTTCACGAAGCTCAGGTGCAGATCGGCCGGCCGGCGAACCAGGCCAGCCGTGTAGCGGACAGGTCCGCCGTTCGCGAGCCGGAAGCCTGTGGCGCGCTTGGTCACCTGGTCGAGCCCGATCCCGACCACGATCTCCGCCATCGGTGCTCCGATGCAACGGTGCACGCCACCTCCGAAGGCCAAGTGCTGAGCGCTGTTCTTCCGGTCGAAGTCGAGCCGCTCAGCGTCTGGGAATCGCTCCTCGTCGCGGTCAGCTGAGGCGAAGTGCACGACCACCTTGTCGCCCTTCGCCAGGTGTGCGCCGTGCAACTCAGTGTCCTCGGCCAGGGTTCTCGCAAGGCCCACGACCGGTGACTGGTAACGAAGGAACTCGTCCAGATGCCGTTCCGCCCAGTCAGGCCCGATGATGCGAGCCTCAAGCTCCGGATCTTCCGCCACGAGCGCCATGATGATCGCCATCGACGAGAGGTTCGTCTCGAACCCAGCGCCGACTGCGGTCATGACGGTGGATACCTTCTCGACGTCATTGAGAGGTCGCCCGTCGACCGTGCCGACCTCGAGTGCGTCGATCAGGTCCCCGGTCTCCGATGCCGTGGCCCGACGATGCTCGAAGAGCGCGAACACCAGCATCCCGACCTCCATGAACGCCTCGGGGGTGCTCTCAGCCACGATGCGATCAGCGGCGGCCATGAAGGTGTCGATCGAGGTGGGGTCATCGGACTGCAGGAAGATCTCGGCGAACGCGCGGAACGCAAACGGTGCGGCGAATTGGGAGACGAACTCCACCGTCCCGTCATCGATCCACGAATCGATGAGCTCGTCCGCGATAGCGCGGAGAGCCTCCTCGTGCTCGAGGATGGCGCTTCGTGTGAAGAAGGGCTTCATCAGCTCGCGGTAGTCACGGTGGAGCGGAGGATCCGTCGCTGTCGGCAGCGGGGCAAGGTCGCCAACGCCGTGCACCACGTTGCCGTCGGTACTCGAGAAGACTGCGGGGTTGAGCAGCACCGCCTTGGCATCCGCGAACTTCGACACCACCCAGTAGCCGGGATCTGCCTCGGTGCGGAACACCGGGCACTCTCGCCGCGCTGCGGCGAGCAGGTCGTACATCGGCTCTACGAACTCGTCGTCGTAGTTGTCGTATCGGCGAAGGGTCGCCTGTACGTCCTCAGTGGTCACGGAGTCGTGCTGGTCATTGCTCACAGGCACACCGCCTGGTTCCCGCGCGGCGCCGTGATCTCGCCCGAGGCCCCAAAGGCCAGCGGGTAGAAGCACTTGTTCTCCGGCTGCGGTCCGTTGCGGTAGGTGACCTTGGGGATGAGACCGCCGAGATCCTCGTCGCTCACCGTTCGAAGGGCCTGGAGCACCATCTCCCGCGTCAGGCTGCCCCGTGCCGAGTCTCCGAGCCGATTCACGGCTGCCTCGAGCATGAGCCCGCTGGTGTAGGCGTGCGCACTAGCAGTGTTCGACGGTGAGCTCGGGGCGTAGGTCTGGACTGCTTTGCGGAAGCCCGCTTGCGCATCGCTGGATGCAGGGGCCACGGGCGAGGATGCGAACACTCCGTTCCGTCGAAGCAAGGGGTCCGCCTTGTCGAAGCCTGCTTGGAGGCCGGTGATGATGAACGCAGGCTTGTATCCGCCGAGGGTCTCGCAGTTGCGGGCCAATCGCTGGAGTGCGGCAGCGTCCGCACCGAAGGCGATAGCCGTGGCCCCCGCGTTCTTGGCGTTCTGGCACGCCGCAGTGAAGTCGGTCTGGGTCAGCGAGACGGTCGCCGAGTAAACGCTCGTGTAGCCGATCGCCCCTTGCTGCTCCTGGACGACCCGATTGAGCGCGGAGCAGGCAGTCGACTCGACGCAGTACAGCGTGGCGACCTTGTCGAACCCGGCATCAACCGCGGCGCTCACCGCCCCTGCGAACAGGCCGTCGTTGGTACTGCCGACGGGGAAGAAGAACGCGCTCTGCTCCCAGACGTCTTGGACCTGGTCACCGCCGATCGCAGCGATCTGCTTGGCCTCGACCGCAGCCCGGTAGCCGGCCACGTTCACCGGGTGCTGCGCTGACACCAGTGCGATCGCGTTCTTGCTGACCAGATCGTTGACGGCTGCTTGGCTCTTCGCCGGATCGCTGCCGTCGTCCCGGGAGATGACCTGGACCGGGTGGCACGCCAGGCCACCACGAGCGTTGACGTCTCGGGCCCACACGGCAAGACCCTGCGTGGTGCCGTTCACAGCTGAGCCGACCAGCCCGGAGAAGCCGCCAACCTGGCCGATCACGACAGGGGCTCCCTGCGATGTGCAGCCCGCTGCGGCGGGCGCGTCACCGCCGGAGGCCGGCGTGCCGGACGGTCCCGCCCCAGGGCTCGTGGTGGCGCCGGAGGGGGCGTCGCCGCCAGGTGCCACGGTGGTCCCCGTCAGGTCAGGTTGGCCGCTCCCGACCTCTCCCCCGGAGGACACCGCACCGGCATGTTCCGTGATAGCGCTCCGGCCCTGGTTCTCCGAAGCGAGGACCTCCTCGAGGTCGTACTTCGATCCGCAGGCAGAGACGGCGAGCACGCCGATCAGCAGGCCGACTGCGACGAGTCGATTTCGAGCGGTCGTCATGGAATGTCCCTTCGTGCACGGGCCGTACGACCCTGTCGAATCAGTCCTGGTCTTCATCGAGCCCTCGTTGCGCCAAGCGTCGAGCGCGGTCTCGAGAATCTGGTGGCGAAGGCCGATGCCCCCCAGCGCTCCTCACGACGGGCGAGCGACTTCGCAGCCCGATCGGCGACCTGGCCCGGCCGGATCATCGACACGGCAATGGCCGCGCACCCGAACAGGAGCTGCAACCACATCGCGGTATCGGGGCTGTCGATGTACGCCGGCGGGATGACACTCACAAGCGGTGCGACGATCGCCGCAGTCAGTGTCCGGGGCCCTGCAATGGAAAGCACGGCAAGCGCAGTGATCGACTGGAAGTAGAAGAACGGTTCCTGGTTCACCTGGGTGAAGATCGACGCCGTCAACCCACCGCTGATGCCGGCGAGGAACGCCGACAGGCAGAACACGATCACCTGGGTCATGCTCACCGTCGCTCCGAGGGTGGTCAGCGCGAGCTGGCTGTCGCCTAGACCACGGAGAAGGCGGCCGAGGCGAGACCGCTCGACGACGGCTACGACGACGAACGCGACTGCAGCGACGCCGAGGCAGACGTAGTAGTACGCCACGTCGCCTCGGGCGATTGCGGGTCGGACGGTGTCGAGAGCGGCCTCGCTCCCGAAGAAGAACGACTTCCCGTAGAAGTACTGCGCCAGCAGGATGCCGAAGCCGAGGGTCGCGAGTCCGAGGTAGAGCCCGGAGAGCCGAATCGCAGGAATTGCCACGATCGCCCCTACTGGCACCGCTACGAGACCGGCCAGCAGCAGCGCCAGGAACCAGGGCAGCCCGTCTCCAGTGAGATGCGCCATCGCAGCGCCTCCAACCGCAGCGAAACCGATCTGGCAGAGCGAGATCTGGCCCGAGGTGCGTACCAGCAGCGCAAGCGAGAGGAAGAGGACCATCTGGGTGAGCGCCTGCGTCCAGCTCACCAGCCGGACGTCGGCGACGTGTGGGATCGCAACTGCGATTGCGCCCACGACTGCGACTGCGCCTACGAGAGCCGGACGAGGGAGCACTGGCCCTGACGCCCGGGCAGGACGCACCCGTCTACCGAGCTCGACCAGCTTCCCAGGAGGTGTGATGAGGAGAACCACGAACAGGATCAGGAACGGAATGTTGATGTCCAGGCCGCGCAGCCAGCTGTGGGCTCCGGCCTCCTTGCTCACCACCGCCTGCAGGACTCCGACGGCAAGGCCGCCGACGTACGCGAGCGGCAGGTTCGTGAACCGTCCGATCGCTGCTGCACCGAAAGCCTGAACGACAAGCAGTGCCAAGAGGGTTGCGTCGAGCTGCTGCTGTGTTGCCGCGAACAGGATCCCGGAGGCAGCGGCGAAGCAGCACCCGATGATCCAAGCTGCCCGCCGGACCCTGGTGGGAGAGATGCCGGTGATGTCAAGCAGCTCGGGATCGTCCACGACTCCCTGCATCGCTCGCCCGGTCTGAGTCCGACTGAAGACGAAATACAGGCCCGCCGCAGAGACAGCGCCGAGTAAGCCGATGACGACGTTCTCCCAGGACACGCTGACGCCGGAGATCTCGAAGGCACTGCCGCGCGGAAGGAACGGTCTGAATGCCAAGGGGATGTCGCCATACACAAGCGTGACGAACGCTCGGATCGCGACGATCAGCCCTACGGTCGCCACGATCTTCGCGCTGCTCGGTACGTCTGCGAGGGCTCGAGCGGCCCGTTCCATCAGAGCGCCGGCGACTACGCCGAACACGAACACAGCGATGAACGCTGCGACGGGCCAAGCGAGGCCCCGGACTTCGCGTAGCTCGTAGAACAACACCGCGCTGAGGGCCGCCAAGGCGCCGTGCCCGAAGTTGAAGACGCCGGAGGTCTTGTAGGTCAGCGTGAGGCCCATGGCCGCCAGGCCGTAGGCAGAGCCAAGGGTCAGACCGATGATGATGAACGGTAGGTAGGCGCTCACGGCAGGCAGACCTCACACGGCGTCAGACCGCTCCTCGTGAGCGAGGACGGGCTCGCAGCTTCGACCTGCTTCCCAGCGGCGAACACGCAACGAGGGTGGTGGTAGCGCGACATCCCGGGGCCGGTCACGACCTCTGCAGGGCGCTCGTTGCCGGGTGCGACCACAAGCTGATCCGATGCGATCGCCGGACGAGATCGCGTTGCATCGATCGGCATGACGAGGTGACTGAGCTCATCGACGGCGTCAGCTTGGATCTCTCGAATCCGCCGAAGGCCCGCCTTTATCCACGACACCATGCCGACGAACGCGAGCCCGATCGAGGCCACGCCCGCGGCCGCCCAACCCTGTTGGGCAGCGAAGCTGTCGACCGAGCGAGCTCCGATCGACGCGGCGATCAGACCGAACAACCCGATGAGGGCGAACGAAGTCAACGACACCAGGTCGGTCAGGTCCCATGGGCCGTCTACGAATCGCTCGACTGCCATCGGGCGGCTTGCGCCAGCCGTCGACGTGGCACGAATGGACCGGGAAGGCGTCGAACGTCCGATGAGGCCCTCAACCGCCATTTGTGTCTGCTCGGTCGGAGGAAACCAGCTTCCGGCGGCGGGCTCGGGCCGGACGTCCCTCTTCCTCGGCCAGTGCCACGCCATTCACGACCGGCTCAGTGCTGGGCTGAGGGGATCCCTCACTGAGTCGCTCCACGGCCTCGCGGAGATGGTGGACCTCATGCCATTGATCCCGAAGGTCCGCCGACACCCAGAGCATCGCAGCGACGCCCAGGAGGAAGAGCCCTCCCAGCCCGCCTGACACCACGTATGGCATCTGGAGAACGATGTGCTGAGCGTCGCTGGTTCCGCGGAAGCCGAGGTAGAGGAGCAGGACCCCGACCGCCAAAGCGATCCAAGCAGCGGCCCGGTCCCACTGGGCCCGAAGGGTCTTCAGGATGTCCATCGGTGTCGTACTCCCAGGTAGCGAAGCGATTGGGTTGTGGCAGTCCCCACGAAGGCGGCCGCCAGGAGCAGGAGGTAGAACGGCATCGCGTCACCGCGGTTCAGGACGATGGGCGACGCCGCGAACTGGGGAGCCCGGACGCTGGGGGACGCGGGGGCACCGACGGGAGCCGAGGTTGCGGGGAGGTCGAGGGCTCCGCCTCCGAGGGCTGGACTGTCGAAGCTGCCGCCTCCGACCATGCCCCCGTCGACCGGAACGGCGCCCCCGTCGCTGATCGGTGTACCGGAGATCGACGCGCTGACTCGGCCGATGTCGATCCTGACCGTGGTCGTACCGCTGATGCCCAGCGGGTTGGGCGTCGGCGGCTCGGGCAGGGTGGTCTCGATCGTGAGAACCGCACCCACGACGCTGGTCTCGGAGACCTGCGCATCCTGGTACGAGACTCGGATGCCGAGCGCGGCGAGCGCATCAAGCACCGGCTCGGACGGCACGGCGAACGACGTTCCGCCCAGGAGCGGCAGGGTCACGAAGAACTGACCGTCACGGAATCCGAGCTCGGGCGCCACCAGGGTCGTTCCGCCGAGCGGCAGAGGGATCGACGGAAAATCGATTGGTGGCAGCTGGGGAAAGCCCGAGATCGGATTGGGAAGCGGAATCTGACTGGGGGTCGCTTCCGGAATCTTCAGCTCGAGTCCTGGGAGGCGAAGTGCCGCGAACTCGAGGGAGCTCTCGACCTTGACCGCGCCGGATCCATCGAGAATCGCGGACGCGGTGGAGCGAATGCCGGACAGCGAACCGAGCTGGCCGATCTGGAGCGTCCGCAGGTCCGTCGAGGCCTCGGCCTTCACCGTGTCGCCTTCGGCTGCGACCAGCGACCGAGCGACGAAGCCGAGCCCGGCGGTGCCAACCGTCGCGTCGGCTTCCGATCGCTTCTCCTCGGCCACGACCCGCAGGTCGATGCCGGGCACGTTGACCTCGGTTGTCGGCTCACCGAGCGACGCGTCGGCGATGAAGGGGTACTCGGGAAGCGATACAACGCCCGACACGAGTCCGCTGGCCAGACCAGGCAAGGCCACCACCGTGTCCCCCGGGTAGGGGAAGGATGCAAAGGATCGAGACTGCGGTAGCGATGACAAGCTCGACTGGGCGGTGGGCCCGGCACCCTGTGGAACCAAGCCGATGGGCAACGACTCGTTGAGGATGACGAGGTCGAAGCCGTAGCCAGCAGCGGTCGCGTCGAACGTGATCTCTGCCGATGCGGTGCGATCGGTCGCCAGACCGAGCGCGAGCACGACGACGGCAGCCACGATCCCGAGCAGGCGGGATCGCGCCCGAAAGCGTCCCTGCGTCCCGGTCACTTGGAACCCACCGATGTGCCTACGTACTCAGCAAACAAGTCGTCCCCATCCAGCTCGGCGGGCTCACCGGCGAAGGTGATGCCTCCGCGTGTGAGCAGGTACGCGTGGTCGGCCACCTCGAGCGCTCGTGACACGTACTGCTCGACCAGGAGCAGGCTGGAGCCCTGGGAAGCGAGGAGCGCCAAGAACTCGAAGATCTCGTCGACGACGATGGGAGCGAGGCCCATCGACACCTCGTCCAACAGGATCACCCGGGGCTGCTGCACGTAGGCGCGAGCGAGGGCCAGCATCTGCTGCTCGCCGCCGGACATGCTCCCTGCCAGCTGGGTCATGCGCTGCCCTAGGCGTGGGAACGCAGCGACCGCTCGATCGAGGGTGTCCGATTGAGCACCGTTGGGTGCCTGGAGCAGCAGGTTGGCTCTGACGGTCAGCGTGGGGAACACCCCACGTCCCTCTGGCACGTGGCACAGCCCTCGGCTGACCCGTTGGTGGGGCGGCCTCGACGTGACGTCCTCACCGTCGAGCAGAACTCGGCCTGCAGTCGGCTCGAGCAACCCGGACGCAACGCGTAGAAGGGTGGTCTTGCCAGCGCCGTTCGCACCGAGCAACGCCACGACTGACCGGTCTGGGACAACAAGGGTCACGTCGCGCAGCACGCCCGAACCGGCGTAGCCGGCGCTGATGCCATCGAGGACCAACATCAGATGGCCGCCTGAGGGAGCGACTCGCCCCCGGTACCGTCGGCACCGAGGTAGGCGGCGCGGACGAGGTCGCTTCCCGCCACCTCGTCCCGGGTCCCGTCGAAGATGGGAACTCCGAAGTCGAGGACATGGATGTGATCGCACACCGACATCACCAAGGACATGTCGTGCTCCACGAGAAGCATCGCTACCCCTCGCTCCTCGACCAAGCTCCGCAAGATCTCGCCGAACCGCTCGCTCTCTCGGTGGTCGAGTCCAGAGGAGGGTTCGTCGAGGAGCAGAACGTCGAAGGGCCCGGCCATGACGCGGGCGAGCTCCACGAGCCGGCGCTGGCCAGTGGACAGACCTGCCGGCCTGCGTCGACGGAGGTCCTCGACGCCGCATTCATGCAGTGCACCGTCCACCCGGCTGGCGACGTGAGCGCGGTCCGCCACTCGTCCGACGAGGTGGCGCCATGGGCGATTTCCGGCGAGGGATGCCTCGGCGCCAAGGGCAACGTTCTCCTCGACGGTCAACGAGTCGAAGAGCTCCATGCGCTGAAAGGTCCGTCCTAGCCCGAGCCTCGCCCGGACCTGAGGCGGCTTAGACGTCACGTCGACCCCGTTGATGGTGATCGTGCCCTCCGTCGGCTTCACCAGCCCGGTTACGGCGTTGAAGGTCGTCGTCTTGCCAGCACCGTTGGGACCGATGAGTCCGGTGATCCGCCCCGCTGGAGCACGCAGGTTGACCCGGTCCACGGCGATCAGCCCACCGAAGCGGACGACGAGGTTGGAGATCCCGAGCCCGCGATCTGGCGCGTCGGGGCGCAGCACGGTGTCTGCGTCGATCATGGTCGCCCCCACGGCTTCCCCCAGTGTCCGGTCAAGGACTGCAAGTCTTAAGTCTGACAGAGGACAATTGCAAGTACCTACCTTAGACCGGGACCGTGTTGGCGACCGCCTCCCTCCTCAGCCGCATGGAGCAGCGGTAGCGCGGGTCGCCTGTCTCGGCGTGCAGGTTGTCGATGACAGCGACGATGGAATCGAGGCCGATCGCTCTCCCCCAGCCCAACGGGCCCTGTGGATAGTTCACCCCGTGAACCATCGCGAGATCCGCGTCCGACTCGTTGGTGACCCGGAGGTGCACAGCATCGAATGCCTCGTTGACGATCATCGCCACGGTACGCAGCACGAGAAGCCCTGGGGTGTCAGGCAGCTCCACTGGGTGGAGACCTCGTTCGCGGACAGTGGCTTCGAACCGATCGACGAGCGGCGGCGGGACTGACGGCGACCTCGCGTAGCCCAGGAGGTCGGCGTCATGCGCTCCGAAAAGGTCGAAGACGATGCACGGCGAGCCGGTGTCAGCCTCGCGCCGCAATGCCGACCGCCCGTCCGATCGAGCGATCTCCGTCCCATCGACTGATGCCGGGCCGTCGAGGCCGACCCCCGGCAGAACCTGCGCAGCGGGGACCGCTGCTTCGGGTTGGACATCCGCAGGCGAATGGGTCCGCGGGTACGTGTAGAAGCCTCTCCCCGCCTTCTGACCGGTCCATCCAGCATGAACGAGTTCGCGCTGGACGACGGAGGGTCGAAACCGCGGGTCGTTGTAGGTCGCCGTGAACACGGACGAGGTGACGGCATAGTTCACGTCGTGGCCGATCAGGTCCATGAGCTCGCACGGCCCCATTCGGAATCCTCCACCGCGCCGCATCACTTCATCGATGGTCGCGGGTTCCAGACCTTCCTCAACGAGTGCGAGGGCTTCGGCGTAGAACGGACGGGCGATGCGGTTGACGATGAACCCGGGCGTGGAGCGCGCCCGTACCGGGACCTTGCCCCATGCTCGGGCCGACTCCATGAGGGTGTCGATGGTGCCGTCAGACGTGGCGAGCCCTGCGACCACCTCGACCAGCTTCATCGCAGGCGCAGGGTTGAAGAAGTGGAACCCTGCGAACCGTTCGGGCCGTGCAAGTCCCCCACCCAGCTGGCTGATCGACAGCGATGACGTGTTGGAACAGATGATCGCGTCAGCTTCCAGGTCAGGTTCGAGTTGCTGGAAGACCTCGAGCTTCGCGGCAGGGTCTTCGTAGATCGCCTCGATGACGAGCCGGCAAGTCGCGAGCGAGTCGAGGGTCGAGGTGACGACGACTCGGTCGAGCAGGGAGTCTGCCTCCGCACGCTCCATTCGCCCTCGACTGATCTGCGCAGCCAGCGAATCCGCCAGCCGTTGCCGGCCGCGCTCGGCCGCTTCGGGTGATACGTCGAAGATCTGGACTGGGTGCCCCGCAGCAGCAGCCACCTGGGCGATGCCCACGCCCATCGCCCCTGCTCCGACAACGCCAACCGGGGCACCCGCCGGCAGCGACGTCATCGCTCAGCCTCGAGGAGCAACGCCTCGCCCTGACCGACCCCGACGCACAGGGTCGCAACACCCAATCGTTCTGACTGGTCCTCTCCGCCTCGACGTCGAAGCTCATGGATCAGCGTCGTGAGGATGCGAGCGCCAGAAGCCCCCAGCGGATGTCCGAACGCGATGGCGCCGCCGTTCACGTTGACTCGGTCGGGTGGGAGCCGAAGGCTTCGTCTCACTGCGATCACCTGAGCTGCGAACGCCTCGTTCACTTCGAACAAGCCCACGTCATCGACCTCGAGGTGGTGGCGACCGAGCAGCGTGCGGACCGCAGGAATCGGGCCGGACCCCATGACCGTTGGATCCACCCCCACCGCGGCCGCTCCCAAGATCCGAGCGATGGGCTGGAGGTCGTTGGCCTGCGCAAACTTTCGGCTCGCGAGGACAAGGGCACCTGCTCCGTCGTTGAGGCTGGAGGAGTTCCCGGCAGTCACCGAACCACCCGGCCGAAACGCCGGCCTGAGTCGGGAGAGATCCTCCAGGCTGGTATCGACCACGTAGCCGTCGTCCTGCGCTCGGATCCGGGGCTGCTCATCGTCGACGATCATCTGACCGCTCGGCGTAGCCACCGCGACGAGCTCGTCCGTGAGGACACCGCGGCCCCTCGCAGCGGCGGCCCGTCGGTGGCTCTCCAGAGCAAGCTCGTCCTGATCCTCCCGGGTGATCGGGCCGCCGAACTCCCCGCCGAAGCTTCGTTGGACGATGTTCTCAGCGGTGACGCCCATCGCCTCCAGAGGAAACCTCGCTTCGAGCAGGGGGTTGGGGTAGCGCCACCCAAGGCTCGTGTCGAACATGGTCTGGTTGCCGGTGGGCCCGAAGCCCGTCGGGTTCTTCGGAACCGAGTAGGGAGCGCGGGTCATGCTCTCCACTCCCCCCGCCACCACGAGCGAGGCCTCGCCGCACCGGATGAGGCGGGCAGCGGACGCCACGGCGCTGAGACCACTCGCACAGAGGCGGTTCACGGTCAGTCCCGATGTTCGGTCAGGGAGCCCCGCGAGCAGGAGCGCCATGCGAGCGACGTTCCGATTGTCCTCGCCCGCCTGGTTGGCGCAACCCAAGATCACCTCGTCCAGCGATTCATCCGGCGCGCCCGAACGGTTCAGCGCCTCCCGCACCACGACAGCGGCGAGGTCATCGGGGCGAACGGATGACAGGGAACCCCGGATCCGACCGAAGGGCGTCCGGACGGCGCTGAGCACCACGACGTCGGAGTGGTCAGGTTGCGGCAGAGAACGTACAGTCACGGTTAAAGTCTGACAGATGCTGTCGGACCATACGAGTCTGCGGATCGGAGCGACCCAAATGTTCGAGACCATCCTGTACGAGGAGCGCGGCCCGGTCGGATGGTTGACCCTCAACCGACCGGACGACGGCAACATGTTCACCGAGCTGATGTGTCACGAGATCCGTTCGTGCATCGACGACATCCGCAGGGAGACCCGCACCCGAGTCCTCGTCATCACCGGAGCCGGTGACCGCTTCTTTTGCATCGGCGGCCGCAAGGACGGCATGGAGGACACCACGACGTACGCGGGGGTCCTCCCGACCCTCGAAATGTACGAGTCGATCGATCGACTCCAGAAGCCGGTGATCGCATCGGTCAACGGCTACGCGGTCGGTGGCGGAAACGTTCTGCAGGTGGTGTGTGACCTCACCATCGCGAAGGAGAGCGCCGTCTTCCGACAGGTCGGACCGATGATGGGCAGCTTCGACGCCGGCTACGGAACCTGGTACCTCGAGAACCTCGTCGGAGCGAAGCTGGCAAAGGAGCTGTGGTTCACCAACCGGAAGCTCTCAGCGGCGGACGCCCTTGACATCAGGCTGATCAACCGAGTCGTCCCCGACGATGAGCTCGAGGAGAGGACGCTTGAGCTCGCCACCGAGATCGCCGACCGCGGCCCGATCGCCCTCGCCTCGATCAAGCACGCCTTCCACGCCCGCCACAGCGGGGTCACCGGACTGAGCCGCATCACCCACGACCTGCTCCTCCGGCAATACCTCAACACGGAGGAATCGAAGGAGCTGCGGACCTCCTTCGCTGAGAAGCGGCGGCCTGACGCTGCAACGTTCGGCCACTAGAGGCGTGGGCAGCCAGCTCTTCGATCGGCTCGGCCCGGCGCGAGGGTTCTCCCAGGAGGAGTCGCTCCTCCTCGACGCACTCGACCGTGTCTGCAACGACATCATCGGACCCAACGCCGCAGAGATCGATCGCACCGCCGAGTTCCCTTGGGAGAACATCCGAGCGCTCAACGACCTGGGCCTGAACCAGATCTTCCTTCCGGAGAGCTGCGGCGGCGATCAGCTGAGCTATGCGGCGTACCTGGAATGCGTCCGCCGCATCTCCTATCGGTGTGCCTCCACGGGGATCATCTGGGCCACCAACTTCCACGCCATGAAGCCGGTCATCGATCGTGGGCGGCCAGAGCAGGTCGAACGGCTGCTCCCCGCGATCGCTGATGGTGGCCTCGCTGCCCTGTGCATCACCGAACCGGAAGCGGGCTCAGACGCAACGGCCATGCGGCTTCGGATGTCCGAGGACGGCGACGACGTCGTGCTCGACGGGTCGAAGACCTTCATAACGAACGGCGACGTCGCCGACCGCCTTTTGGTCTTCGGGAAGTGGGCCGGGATCGAGGACCCGCGTGCTGCGATCACGGCTGTGGTCGTCGAGGGAGGCACGCAGGGTCTGTCGACCCTCGGCCACATCGAGAAGATGGGCACGAGGGGGTCATCGACCGCAACCCTGGCGTTCGACAGCTGCCGCGTCCCGAAGGACAACGTGATCGGCGAGATCGGCGGCGGCCTCGAGCTGTTGCTCGCATCGCTGAACAAGTCGCGGCCTTCCGTCGCTGCCCACGCCTTGGGAATCGCCCGAGCGGCGCTCGACGCCGCTGTCGGCCACATCAACGACCGCACTCAGTCGAAGAAGCGGATCATCGAGTTCCAGGGGATCCAGTTCATGGTCGCTGACCTCGTCGCTGACCTCGTCACGGCCGAGCAATGGCTCTGGCACGTTGCAGACCTGGTCGACGCCGGTACGGAGGGGTACGGCATCGAGGCATCGATCCTCAAGCTGAGGGCTACCGACGCCGCGATGCGCGTGACAACCGATGCCGTTCAGCTCTTCGGGGGCTACGGCTATTGCCGGGAGTACCCGGTCGAACGCTTGATGCGCGACGCCAAGATCACACAGATCTGGGAGGGCACCAACCAGATCCATCGACAGCTCATCGGAAGGAGCTTCGTTGTCCGACGACAGGGGTGAGCACAGGTCCGTCCGAACCATCGCCGTGGCGGGCTGCGGCACGATGGGCGCGGGGATCGCGATCGTCGCTGCACGGGCGGGGTTCCCGACGACGATCTACGACGTGGAGGTGGCTGCAGTCGAGCGGGCGACGAACCAGATCGCCGGGTTCCTCTCGAAGTCCGTCGAACGCGGAAAGCTCTCGCAGGAGGAAGCGGACACCGCCCTCGCGGCGATCGCCCCCACCGTCGAGATCGGCGACCTGGCCGCGGCAGACCTCGTCATCGAGGCGGTGTTCGAAGACCTGGCGATCAAGCAGGCGCTCATCGCCAAGCTTGACGAAGTCTGCTCCCCAGATGCCAT
Source organism: Actinomycetota bacterium (assembly GCA_030852625.1). Classification (GTDB taxonomy): domain Bacteria; phylum Actinomycetota; class Acidimicrobiia; order Acidimicrobiales; family VFJN01; genus VFJN01. The sequence continues at coordinate 8,999 of JALYWQ010000392.1, read as the reverse complement.
CTTCGGGTCCAACACCTCGACGCTGTCGATCACGGAGATCGCGAGCGGCAGCCGCCGACCTGAGCGAGTCGTCGGCATCCACTTCTGCCTGCCCGCTCAGCTCATGAAGCTCGTGGAGGTCACCGCCGGGCGGACCACCGCGCCGAACGTGTTCGATGCTGCGTGGCAGACGTGCATCGCCCTCGGACAGGATCCGGTTCGAACGAGTGACACCCCAGGGTTCGTCCTCAACTACTTCGTCGTCCCGCTGAACAACGACGCCATCCGGCTCGTCGAGGCGGGGGTGGCCGCACCGGACGCCATCGACCGGGCCATGAAGACCGGCATGGGCTACTCGATGGGCCCGTGCGAGCTGCTCGATCTGATCGGGCTGGACACCCAGGTCCGGCTCTGCGAGGCGTTCTACGCGGTCACGAACGATCCCCGACACGCAGCACCGCCGTTACTGCGGCGAATGGTGGCCGCCGGTCATCTCGGACGGAAGTCCGGCAAGGGGTTCTACGACTACGACCGCGACGCGATGTTTGGAGGCTGATGTGTCAGATCTCGTTCCCGCAACCGTCATAGCTCACGGCCCGAGCCGGTCGTTCCCCGAGGAGAAGTCGCCGCTTGGCTCTTCGGTCGACGGCGCCGAGATCGTCGTGCACCTCGGCGATCCGAAGCCCGACGCCGAGCTGCAGATGGGGACCGTGTGCACGCTCATCGAGCTCGGGACCTCATCTCTGGGGGCCTACACAGGTGAGGGGCTCGGAGATGAGGGCGACTCTCGCATCGGGTTCGCACGGTGGCGGCTCGGCGACGATCCGCCGAGTCGGCTGATCGAGCTCGTGGTCCAGAGCCGCACCTCCGCGAGCGCGATCTCTGCCGCTACCGAGCTGTTCGCTGCTGCGGGGTTCGAGGTGAGCCCGTGCCAGGACCGAACCGGTCGGATCCTCGACCGCTTGCTCCGTCCCTACTTCAACGATGCCCTCCGAGCACTCGATGACGGGGTGGCCTCGGGACCGGACCTCGACAAGACGGTGCGACTCGGCCTCGGGTACCCCGAGGGGCCACTCGAGCTGCTCCTGCGCTCCGGTCTCCACCACCACTGCGAGATCACCGAGGCGCTCTACCGTTCGATCGGTACCTCATCGTTCGCACCTCCCCGCAGAGCGATCGTCGCTTCAGAGCGGCACCAATAGCGCCCTTCGTGCGCCGACGCTCTCCCGCTCGCACCTGGCCGTTCTTCGCCGGGAACGCGCTCTCTGCGATCGGGACCTGGTTCCAGCTCATCGCACAATCAATCCTTGTGTACGAGCTCACCGGCTCAGTCACCCTGGTCGGGGTCGTGAACTTCGCCCAATCGGCCGCCACGTTGGTCCTCGGCCCCGTCGCAGGGGTGGCCGCAGACCGACGCGATCGTCGAGGGCTCCTCGTCCGCAGCCAGCTGCTGAGCGCTGGACTGATCTTCGCTCTGGCGATCGCCGATGCCGTGGACGCAGCAAGCGTGCCGCTCGTGGTCGGAGTTGCGTTGGGGGTCGGAGCCTGCAACACCTACGCGTTCCCAATCGTCTTGGCCATGGCCCCCCAGGCCGCAACCCCTGGGCGGGAAGACGGGGCGGTCAACAAGACGATCATGACGTTCAGCCTCGCCCGGGCGATCGGCCCGGTCCTCGGCGCCGTCGTCGTGCGGTGGCTGGGGACGCCGTCGGCGTTCGCGCTCAACGGGCTCTCGTACCTGGCGTTGGCAGCAGGTGCGCTCGCCGTTCCGCGGGTGGAGCTGCTCAGCTTCGCCGACACCACTGACACCAGCTTCCGCACGAGCCTCCGGCGGCTCAGCCAAGACCGGTTGCTGGTGGCGATGATCGTCGCCGCCGGGACGCTGTCCATGGCCATCGACCCAGTGGCAACCCTGTCGCCGGCGATCGCCGTCGACGTCCTCGGACGCGACGCTGCACTCTCAGGGACGATGCTGGGGGCGTTCGGCTTCGGGGCCCTCCTTGGAGGGGCGGTTCTCGCGCGCTTCGCCCCGATCTCGGATCAGTGGCTCCTCGCATCGCTACTCGGCGCTGCATCGTTCGTCATGGCGTATGCCACCTCGGCGTCGTTCATGGCCATCTTGGTGCTCCTCGTCCTGGCTGGTATCGGCTTCATCGTTGCGATGACCACGTTGATGTCTCGATTGCAGCGGGCTGTTCCTGCGTCAGAGCACGGCAGGTTGATGGCGGTGTGGAGCGTGGCCGTGGCATGGCGAACCGTGGCCAGCCTCGTCGACGGGGCGGTCGCGGACGGGATCGGGTTTGCGGCAGGGGCGGCCGTCGTGGTGGCTCCTGCCGTCGCGGCGTCGCTGTTCTTGCGCAGCGCACTCAGAGGGCGCCGCGTGGTGCTCGCCGGTGGGAGACGATCTTGAACAGCCGATGACCTGCGACCCGCCCGGGTTCGGTCAGGAGGCTCCGGCCGGGGTGACGTTGATGATCCGGGTCTCGCCGAATGCTCGGTCCAGCTCATCCCACTCGAGGCCGCCGTCCCTCGAGACGAGCACCTGTCCGTAGATGCTCGTGGCCACCATCACCTCAGGCATCGATGGGTGCGAAGCCAGCCGGTACAGCAGCGACTTTGTCTTCGGGCCAACCGGAGACCACGTGACCCCGCCGTCCTCGCTGCGCTGCACGACACCCTTCGTGCCCGGAATGAAGTCGCCAGTGCCGTAGAGCACCACGTTGGGGTCGTCGTGCTTGAAGATGACGCCGCGCGAGTAGAAGAAGGAGTCGCCGTCAGGAAGCGGAGCACCGCGGGATGCCTTCCAGGTCGTGCCATTGTCCGTGCTCCGGAAGAACCCGATCGGCGTCGTTGCGAGGAAGGTCACCCCTTCGGGGGTGCGGGCCATCGCCAGGTCGTGAATGTCGGTGTGGCGGTCTGGACGGAACACCTCGGTCGGACCCATGAGGGACTCCCCGTCCGCAAGCACGGAGTGCTCCCAGGTCTGGCCCGCATCGGTGGTGTGGAACAGGCCGCCAATCTCGACGCTGACCCAGATCTCGTCGCTGCTTCCGGGCACGAACTCGATCGCGGTGAGGCGCGTGCTCATGCGGTCCGGGGATCCCTCGAGACCGAATGGGCAGACTTCGGGCGCTCCGACGGGTAGCTCGATCCAGTTGCGACCTCCGTCGCTGGTCTTGAACACAGCTGCAGGGCGGGTTCCGACGTAGACGGTGTCGGGGTCGTTCGGGTCGATCGCGATCGACCAGATCTCGCGCTGGTCCTCGAGGGGCGGCGCGGGCACGTGGTGGAACGTGTCACCAGCGTCACGGCTGCGCTGGATGATGTCGTAGCCCAAGTCGGCCGTGGTACCGATCCAGATGTCCGAGGGATCGTGCGGATTGACGGTGATGGCGCGGGTTGTCACCTCCCCTGCCTGGTGGAACACCGGGAGCTCCAGGGAGCTGCGGATCCACGTGATCCCGCTGTCGTGGCTCGTCCAGATGCCTTCCGCGGCAGTGCCAACGATGATGGTGAAGTCCTTCGACACGGGAGTCTCCTGGGTGCTCACAGGGCGACAGAGGGCAGATCGTCAGCATCTGCGTTGGTCCATTGGACGAGGAGCAACGTGGTGTCGTCCGCTGCGGCCGTGGTGCGCGGGTAAGCCACGTCCGGCGGGTAGTACATCACCGAGATCGAGTCGTAGCGCTCGTCCTGCCATTCGACGGCACCCTCGATGACCCATCGCGTCTGCTGGAACGCCACCTTGCCCGCGGGGAGCGTGGCTCCGGCACGGAGCCGGACGAGCTTCACGTTCGGGCCCGTCTCGAACAGGTTGAGGACGTGCTTGATCTCGACGCCGTCGCCGTACTCCCGCCAGGGCAGCTCATTCGTGTGGACGTAGAGCGGGTGGGACAGGCGCTGCGGCGGGTACTCGATCTTGTCCCGCCCGGAGAGCTCGAAGTTCCCGGTTTCGAGCGCGAGGACGATCGCGTCGAAGGAGTCCATCGGGTGCCCACCAGTGGGATGGAAGATCCCGTCCCTGAACTCGCCGTGCTTCGCCAGCTCGTCCTGGGTGGCCTGCAGGAGCGTCTTGTCGATGAAGGGTCGCCCAGACGGTCCGGTGAACTGGGTCTGGACGAACTTGAGGGGTTCGGTGGTCGGCGGGTTGGAGGGCTGCATCACGCCGTACATCACGGAGTCCCCAACGAACTGGAGGTCACCTCGTTCGAACGTGTCGGCTCCGAATCGCATTGCGCCTGACACGCAGAACCGCACCTGTGAGAAGACGTGGGCGTGTCGGACGTTGAAGATCTCGCCGGTCTGGGAGGACGCAACGTTGTTCGTCACGGCCACACCCCGCGGCTCGTCGATCACCTGGACGTAGCCGATCCGGTCCCAGGCGTTGGGCTTGCGCCCAGCGAAGCCCTGCTGCTCGGCGATCAACTCATCCTCGCGGAGGCAGATCGGGGCTGAAGCGTCGTAGGTATCTCGCACGCTGGTCTCGTTAGCGCTCATGCTCCCATCGTAACCAACTGTCAGACCTTTGTCCCAGTCGGCGGTTGGTCTACTATCAGACAGCGACGGCTGGCAGGAGGAAACATGGCGATCGAGTCCCGGTGCGCGGTACAGGTCGGGCCTCGGGCCATCGAGGTCCGCACGATCGACGTGCCGACGGAGGCCCCGCCAGGCGGGGCCCTCCTCAAGGTCGAAGCGTGCGGGATGTGCGGTAGCGACCATGACCAGTACGAGGGCTACTACCAGGAGGTCGGCCTGGTCGACTATCCGAACGTGCCCGGGCATGAACCAGTCGGTCGCCTCTACGCAGTGAGCTCAGAGCTGGAGCGACATACCGGCTTGCGCTCCGGAGACAGGGTCGCCGTCGAGGCCACGATTCCCTGCTTCCGTTGCGCCCTCTGCCTCAACGGCAACGGGATGCTCTGCGAGCACAAGCAGTTTATGTACGGCTTCCGCTCTCTCGACATCGGCACAGGTTTGTCAGGGGGCTTCGCCAACTACCTCGCCGTGCAGCCAGACACGGTCATGCACCGCCTGTCGGACAACCTGACGCCCGCCGACGCGGTGCTGTTCAACCCACTCGCCGCAGGGTTCGAGTGGGCGATCAGGCTCGGGCAGGTCAAGGCCGGCGACACCGTCCTCGTACTCGGACCTGGCCTCCGCGGACTCGCGTGCGTGATCGCCGCTCGGGAGGCTGGCGCATCACAGATCCTGGTCACCGGGCTCCGACGCGACCAGCACAAGCTCGAGGTCGCCCGGGCGTTCGGCGCGACCCACACGATCGTCGCCGAGGACAACGACGTCGTCGCCGAGGTCAGAGCGGCTACCCAGGGGCGCCTTGCCAACGTGGTCATCGACACCACCCCGAAGGCGGGGCAAGCCTTGATCGACTCGATCGAGACGGTCACCCCCGGGGGAACCATCGTCTGGGGTGGGATGAAGGGATCGGCAACGGAGCTGAACGCCGACCGGCTCATCTTCAAGGGCGCCCGCCTGATCGGCGCGTTCGGAGTCAACTCGTGGGCGTACGAGCAGGCCGTCCGCGTCGTGAACGAACAGCGCTACGACCTGGCGGCCATCCACTCGCACGTCCTCCCGCTCGACCAGGTCGAGTACGGGATGCAGCTCCTTGGCGGTGAGCACCCCGACGAGGACGTCTTCCACGTGACCGTCGTCCCGTCGTGAACGAGCCGGGCACGACAGCGTCCGAGGTGGTGGCTGGGTTCAGCATCTCCGTCTCCGAGGCACCCCACGCGCTCGAACGCGTCATGACCGTGGTCTCCCGGTGCGGGCTGCGCGTGAAGCGCCTCGACTTCGAACTCGGGCTTCGGTGCGACCTCGAGGTCTTCACACGGGACGCGACCCAATGCCACCGCTTCCACTCGCTGCTCCTGGGCTCGGTCGAGGTCCTCGACGTCGAGGTGGTCCCGCCACGTGGATGAGCGCCTGATCGAGACGGCTCCGCGCCACGGCGCCGACGAGTGGGGCGCTGTCCCCACGACGTCCTACGACCGGACAGTCGACCCGCTCCTCATGGAATGCGCGCCAGCAGGTTCTGTATGGCAAACGGCCCCGTGGCCAGACCCCCATGTCGAGTAGCTGAAAGCTGACCGCTAGGGACTGTCGCTACGAACGCAGGAAGAATCTCGGGCACAACCTCGTGCCCAGGGCAGCACCGTTGGTTCCGCGCCTACGGGCCACGTGAGAATGCGACGCGTGAACTTGTGGGAGGCGAAGTGCCTGACGACGCAACGTCTGACCCACGATGAGGTCGAGGCTCTGCAGGCGGCGGCAGTTGCCCGGTGCGGACCCAGAGCCGACCGGACGTCCAGCGCCCCCAAGAGCCTCGGGTCGATGCTCGGGTACAACGCAGCGGGCCCCGATCCGAAGATCGAGGCCCGAGTGCTGCTGGCGACCGACGAGTCGCTCTCAATTGGTGGCGGGGGCAGGATTTGAACCTGCGACCTTCGGGTTATGAGCCCGACGAGCTACCTGACTGCTCCACCCCGCGGCGAGCCGGGTCACCCTACCGGGCGACCCCGAGGGAGGCCAACCCCGATCCCCGACCGTGATCGGGGAGCTCGAGGCGGCGATCGATCTCGGCGCCCATCACCTTGCACTCGGTGGCGGGGTGGTCGTACCGACACTGCAGGGCGCCCCAGAGGTAGGTGCGGGCGGTCTGGAGGCGATCGAGCTCCTCGTCGAGGACGGCGAGGCGACGTCGCCCGATCTCCTTCCAGGTGTCCACGTCGGGCGCCGTGAGAACGCCGGCGATCTCGTCGAGGGACAGCCCGGCGTCCTGGAGCATCCCGATGAAGATCAACGTTCGGAGGCTGGCTTCGCTGTACCGGCGCTGGCCCGAGCGGCGCTCGTCGGCCGCGAACAGGCCCCGTCGCTCGTAGTAGCGGATGGCCGACGTGGCCAGGCCGGTGCGGCGGGCCAGGTCGCCGATGGTGAGCGTGGCGTCGTCCATGGGACCACTTGACTTGAACCTGGGTTCAACCGTCAAGGTCGAATTCATGGACACCATCGACGCCGACCGCTCCCCCAACCACCACGCCGACCACCCGGGCTTCGCCGGTCTGTCGGGCCACCTCTACGCCGGCCTGTTCGCCGTCATCGGCAAGGCCAACGCCCGCCTCGTCCTGGACCTTGCTGGTGTCACCCCGGCGGACCGGGTGGTCGACATCGGCTGCGGTGCGGGCAACGCCGTCCGGGCCGCGGCTGCGGTCGGTGCGACGGGGACGGGGGTCGACCCGTCAGCCGCCATGCTCCGCGTCGCCCGGCTGCTCACCCGTGGCCGTCGCGCCACCTTCCGGCGAGGCGGCGCCGAGACCCTCCCGGTCGCTGACGCCAGCGCGACCGTCGTCTGGTCGGTGGCGTGCGTCCACCACTGGGTGGACGTGGACGCCGCGCTGTCCGAGGTGGTGCGGGTGCTCGAACCGGGCGGCCGGTTCCTCGCGGTCGAACGGCGGATCGAGGCCGGAGCCACCGGGCTGGCCAGCCACGGGTGGACCCCCATCCAAGTTGATGCCTTCGCCGGTGCCTGCCGGGCTGCGGGCCTCGTCGACGTCACGGTGGAGACGGTCGAGGGCCGCCGGGGCACCGCCCTCGTCGTTCGGGCCCATCGGCCGTGACGACGAGGCGCGTCATTCGCCGAAGTGCTCCCGGGCCACCTTCTTGGGGACGCACATCCGCCAGGCGTCGCACACGAGCTCCTCGAGCTCCGCGTCGTCGATGGCGGCGAGGCGGACCTCGCACCAGTTGTACCGGAGGTCGCTCGTTCGTGGCAGGACGAACTTGTCCGGTTCGCTGTCGACGAGGAGGGCCCGCTCCTCCTTCGGGAAGGCGAAGCCCATGATCGCCTCGTCGGCCGAGAAGGCCAGCCAGACGATGCTGCCGATGCGGAACCGGAGCGAGTCGCGCACGACGCCCTCGGTGACCCGCGGCAGCGAGCGGGCCAGCTCGCAGGCCGCCTCGAACGTCGCCACGCGGGTCTCCGGCGCCGCTCGTCAGCGCACCCCGGCCCAGAGCTCCCGTTCGTCGCCGCGCGGGTCGTCGAGCACGCCAGGCGTGGCGCCGCCGAAGCGTCGGGTGGCCCGCCGCTCGAGGTCGTAGCGCTCCCACGGTTCCTGCCCCGTAGCTACCGCGATCCAGGCTGCGTGGACCTCTGCGGCCAGGGCCCGCTCCGGCTCGCCGACGTCGCCGACCAGGCCATGGACCCCGGCCTGGTGGGTGTTGTCGAAGACGAACGGGATCTCGATGGCGTGGCAGGCCCCGAGCGCCCCGCCCCAGGCGGTGGAGCGGTGGTCGAACTCGTAGAGGTACACGTCGGGCCGGTGGGCCAGCTGCGCCTCGAGCATCCGGATGGCCGGGATCCGGAAGATGAAGTCGGTGACCACCGCGCTCCAGATGTCGTCGGCCCCCGCCTCGGGCCGGTTCGCCTGGTAGCGGCCGAGCAGTGCCGTCGCTTCGTCGTTGCCGAGCACGCGGGCGGCCCGGCTGTGCAGGCGGTCGTCGTCGAGCGGCTCCTCGAGCGCCTTGAGCAGGAGGTGGAAGAGCTTCCACTCCTCCGTCGTCGTGCCGGTCACCACCCGCACGGCCGCGGCGCTGCCGGCCCGGATGGCCTCGAGCGGCGGCTGCGGCAGGGTCCGGGTGTGCGACACGGGCTGGAACGGCAGGCCGGTGGCGCTGAGCCCACCCAACCCCCGCGTGGCAGTGAGCTTGGCGCTGGCAGACGTCTGCGCCGCGAGCAGCCGGTCGAGGTCCACCTCGAGCAACCGCTCGGCGTCGGTCTCGCGCAGGTCGAGGTCGGCGAGGACCGCCGCCGTCACCTCGGCGGCCTGGTCGGGTGTCGACACGTTGGAGGCGGCGCCGCTCTGGGCGATCGCGGTGGTGAACAGGCCCGCGGCGCGCGGTGAGCCGAGGAGGCAGCTCACGCTCATGCCGCCGGCCGATTCGCCGAAGACGGTGACCCGGGTCGGGTCCCCGCCGAACGACGCGATGTTGTCGCGCACCCATTC
>JALYWQ010000388.1 GCA_030852625.1 Actinomycetota bacterium | reverse complement strand
CCCCCACGGCCTGCGTCGTCGGCACGGCCACGGCAGGCGCCACGTCGACGGCAGGGGTGGGAGCCGCGGCCATGGCCCCGGCCGCCGTCATCCCGCCGAGGACCGCCATCGCACCGGAGTCCACCCCAGCCAACCTGGGGGCGACGGTTGCGGTTTCGGTCAACTCGGGCCCCCGGGTTGGGACGGTGGTGGGTTCGGTCGTGGCGAACCTGGGGGCGAGGGTTGCGGTTTCGGTCGACTCCGACCCCCGGGTTCGGACGGCGGTGCGTTCGGTCGTGGCGAACCTGGGGGCGAGGGTTGCGGTTTCGGTCGACTCCGGCCCCCCGGTTGGTGTGGGTTCGGTGAACCTGGGGGTCTTGTCCACCGCTTCTGGTGGGTGGTGCCCCCCGGTTGGCGTGGGTTCGGGGGTGGTGGCGGGGTCGATCCCAGCGAACCTGGGGGCGAGGGTTGCGGTTTCGGCCGACTGCGGCCCCCCGGTTGCGATCGCGGCGGCGCTCTCGCGGATCGGCGGTGCCGTGGCGCTCGTTGGGGTCGCGTCGAGCTTGGAAACCGAGCCGTCGTCGAACGTCGGCGGCGCTGCTTGGGGCGCGGGTGGGGCGACGAGGCCGGCGAGCAGCGCCGCGAACGCGGCCGCCGTCTCGGGGTTGGCGGGGTCGGGCGACGGCGTCGACCCCGGCTCGGCCGGTGTGGGCGTGACCAGGCCCGGCAGCAGGGTCAGCTCCATCGTCCGGTCCCCTGGTAGCGGGCGTTGATCCAGTCGACGTAGCGCTGGGTCTCGCCGAACGGCGGGACCCCGCCGTAGCGCTGCACGTTCCCGGGCCCGGCGTTGTAGGCCGCGATGGCCTCGTCGACGGTGCCGAAGGAGTCGAGGTGCTGGCGGAGCAGCCGGGCCGCCCCGTCCACCGCCTGGGTCGGGTCGAACGGATCCTGCACCCCGAGCCCGCGGGCGGTGGCCGGCATCAGCTGCATCAGGCCGCGAGCGCCGGCGGAGGACACCGCGGTGGGATCGAAGCCCGACTCGCGTTCGGCGACGAGCGCCAGCAGGCTCGGGTCCACCCCGTGGCGGGCGCCGGCGGCCTGGAACAGGCCCTGGTAGGCGGCGGCCGCACGGCTCGTCGCGGTGGGGGCGACCCGGCGGATCTCGGTGGGGGTGCGGTCGACGGGGACGATCTGCACCCGCCCACCGGTGCCGGGCGCCTCCGCCATCATCCCGTTGCCGAGGTAGACGGCCACGTGGTCGACGCCGTCGTTGCGGGGTCCGGTGTCCCAACCGAGCAGGTCGCCGGGCTGGGCCGACGCCAGATCGCTGACGGGGGTGCCCATGCGGAGCTGGTCGGCGCTCACCCGGGGGAGCTCCACGCCGAACTTCCGCATCAGGTGCTGGGTGAAGCCGGAGCAGTCGAGCCCGGTCGCAGGATCGGTCCCTCCCCACACGTAGGGGATGCCGACGTAGTCGTCCACCGCGGTGCGGAGCGCCGCCTCGGTGAGGGACGTGGCGCCCGAGCCGGCACCGGCGATCGACGCCAGCGACGCGTCGAACGACGTGCTGGCGGCGCTGCTCGTGCGGCTGGCGGTGAGCCGGGCCTCGATGCTCGCGACCCGGGCCTGTACCTGCAGCACCGAGGACGGCAGGACGGGGGCAGCCGTCATCGGACGCCCTCCTCCAAGGCCGACGCCGAGCGCCGGGCGAAGCGCGACACCACGAGGTCGTCGACGCGGGCCGCGTCATCGCGGTCGGCGGCCACGGCGTGATCGTCCCGTTGGCGCTCGTCGAGCACCTCGAGAGCCCGCACCCGCTGCCGGGCGCCCATCCACTCGTCGCGGGCCACCGAGGTGCCGGCGGCCCGTTCGCTCACCAGCGACCGGGCGCCGGCGAGGGCGCCGAGCTCGGCGTCCCAGAGGATCCGTTGGGTGGCCAGCTCCGCGCCGGACATCGAGCCTGCCGGCCGGGGTCGAGCGGCGATCGTCGCCAGTCGCGCCTCGGCGGATGCCACCGCCGCGGCCTCAGCGGCACGCGCCATTGCCAGCTCGGAGGCAGCCAGGTCCTCCTGCACGGCCCGGACCCGCAGCACCTGCTCGAGGCGGAAGCGGTAGCGCTTCACGAACCAACCCCCGGGTGGCCGACGATCGATCGCAGTCGGGCCCACGCCCGCTCGGCCGGTTCGACCTCGTCCATCGATTGCGTCAAGAAGGAGCGGATCGGTTCGGCGAGGGCGACGGCACGATCGACGAGCGGGTTGCTGCCCGCCACGTAGGCGCCGATGTCAATGAGGTCCTTGGCGTCTCGGTGGGCCGCGAGCAGCCGACGGAGCTCGGTGGCGTCGGCCCGCTGCTCGGCGGTGGTGACGGCGGGTCCGACCCGCGAGATCGACTCGAGGACGTCGATGGTGGGGAAGTGGCCGGCCGTGGCCAGCTTGCGGCTGAGCACGATGTGACCGTCGAGGATCGATCGAGCGGTGTCACCCACCGGATCCTGCAGGTCGTCACCCTCGACCAGCACCGTGTACAGGCCGGTGATGCTGCCGGTGGCTGCCACGCCGGCGCGCTCGAGCAGGCGCGGGAGGAGGGCGAACATCGACGGCGGGTACCCGCGGGTGGCGGGCGGCTCGCCGGCCGCCAGCCCCACCTCGCGCTGGGCCATCGCGAACCGCGTGAGGCTGTCCATCATCAGGACGACGTGAGCGCCCTCGTCCCGGAAGGACTCGGCGATGCGGGTGGCGGTGAAGGCAGCGCGGAGGCGCACGAGCGGCGCTTCATCCGACGTCGCCACGACGACCACGGAGCGGGCCAGACCCTCGGCCCCGAGGTCGTTCTCGAGGAACTCCCGCACCTCCCGGCCTCGCTCACCGATGAGGGCCAGCACCGACACGTCGGCCTCGGTCCCGCGCGCCACCATCGACAGCAGGCTCGACTTGCCGACGCCCGACCCGGCGAAGATGCCCAGTCGTTGACCACGGCCGCAGGGGACGAGGGTGTCGAGCGCCCGCACGCCCAGCGGCATGGGGGTGCGGATCGGGGTCCGGTCGAGCGGGTGCGGTGCCCGGCCGGACACGGTGACCCGGCGGAGCCCGGCGTCGAGGGGCCGGCCGTCGATGGGCCGGCCCAGACCGTCCACCACCCGGCCGAGCAGGCCCCGGCCGACCGAGATGGTGGCCGGTGCACCGGTGGCGTACGCCGGGCTGTCGGCCCGCACCCCGGCGGTGTCGCCGTAGGGCATGCACACCAGCGCGCCGTCGTGGAGGGCGACGGTCTCGGTGACGAGCGGACCCGACGGCGTGTCGACCACGATCTCGTCGCCCACGGCGGCCTGGATGCCGCGCACCTCGAGGTGCAGCCCGAGCACGCGACTGACCGCACCGAAGGCACGCGGGCTGGCCGCGGCCACGGCGGCGTCGCGGAGCTCGTCGCTGAGCACAGCACTCGCGCCGGTCACGTGGTGCCTCCCACCAGCACGGCGCGCACCCGGTCGAGCGCAGCGCCGATGCGGGCGTCGATCGTGGTGGCCCCCACCCGCGCCAGGCAGTCGCCCGGAGCGACGGCGTCGTCCGCGACCACGATGATGGGCCGCCCCGCGGCCAGGTCATCGGTGCCGAGGCCCTGCGCGTCGATCGGGTTGAGGCGTACGACGACCTCGGTGTCGCCGGGGTCGGCCGCGGCCAGGGCCCGCGCCACGGCGTCGCGACCGGGTTCCACCGCGATGGCCAGCTCCCGTCCGACCACCGCCTCGGCGATGGCGAAGGCGAGCTCGGCCGCACGGTCGGCCAGCTGGTCGAGGCTCGCCCGGTGGTGCGCTTCGCTCGCGGCCAGCTCGGCCTCGGTCGACTGGAGCAGTCGCTCCAGACGGGCTCGGGTGGCGCTCAGCACGGCGGCCGCCTGCTCGGCGGCGGCGGCCCGTCCGTCGGCCATCCCCGCCT
>JALYWQ010000383.1 GCA_030852625.1 Actinomycetota bacterium | reverse complement strand
ACACGAACCCGACCTGACATCGTCTCGAGAAGACGTACGTTCGACTACGACGGCCCCACGGCCCTTTGCGAGAGGCCGACGAGCTTCTCCGGATTGCGCACCCACCGCATCTCGGCGGCTCGACCGTCCTCGGACGGCTCCACGAACACATCCTCTTCCGCTCGCCAGTCCCTCCCGGCGACGAAGGAAGCGCAACTCCGCTCTAGGAGTTCTTGCTGGTCCTCACCGCTGGGAGGTCTAGCGAGACTCACTGGGGCGGCTCGCGGCTCGGCGGGTCTCGAGGTGCGCGACCAGACGCCCCATGGCAGCCAGCGCCTCTTCGGGGTGCGTGTCATATCCCGCGGTCTGATCGGTGATGACGCTGAACGCGAGCCCCTGGATCGCCGCAGCGACCAGAGGCGGAGGGAGGAGCGCAGCGTCGAGGCCGTACTCGGGCAGGAGGGTCTCGAGCGCGTCCATCTGCATGCGGCGCACGTCCCGAGCGATGCCACCGAACTCCGCCTTCAGGAGCGGGCGGTGGTTCGCAGCGGCCATCAACTCGACGAAGAGCGACGTGCCGCGACGGTCCGCCGCCGCTTCCCACCAGCTGGCGAGCGGCCGATCCGACGTGAGGGCCTCGGACATGCGGCCGACCGTCGAGTCGGACCGCCGTCGCAGGAGCGCCACGAGGAGGTCGTCGATCGTGGGGAAGTAGTAGTGGACCAACGGTGCCTTGATCCCAGCGGCGGTGGCGACGCTGCGAGACGAGACGGCCCCGTACCCGTCCTCGAGCAGGACCTCTTCGGTCGCGTCGAGGATCATCCGTCGCTTGTCCTCGGCGGCCGGGGTGCTCCGGCGTCCTGTCGTCGTCGCCATCTCGCTCCGAGATCGAGCTGTCCTGAGAACTGTTTGAACAGTCGTTCAAAGTACGTTACAACGTCCACCATGTCGACCGCCCAGGCCTCTGACGTCTACTTCGATCCGTACGACGTCACCATCAACGCCGACCCGTACCCGGTGTACGAGCGGCTGCGGGAGGAAGCGCCGACCTACTTCAACGAGCGTCACGAGTTCTGGGCGTTGTCCCGCTACGAGGACGTCGAGAAGGCACTGGTCAACTGGCCGGTCTTCACCAGCACCCACAGCGACATCCTCGACATCATCAAGGCGGACATCACGCTCCCCGGCGGGGTGATCATGTTCGAAGACCCGCCGGTCCACGCCATGCACCGTGGACTGATGTCCCGGGTGTTCACACCACGTCGGATGGCTGCACTGGAGGACCAGATCCGCGCCTTCTGCGTCGGGGCGCTCGACCCGCTCGTGGGGTCGGGAGGGTTCGACATCATCGACGAGCTCGCTCGGGTCATGCCGATGCGAGTCATCGGCATGCTCCTGGGGATCCCCGAGGAGGACCAGGTCGCCGTCCGGAACAGGACGGACAACAACCTCCGGACCGAACCCGGCCAACCGATGAAGATCCAGGAGGACAAGGTCGCCAGCGGCGAGCTGTTCGTGGAGTACATCGAGTGGCGCTCCCAGCACCCGGCTGATGACCTCATGACCCATCTCCTCAACGCCGAGTTCGAGGACGAGACCGGCGAACGGCGAACACTCACCCGGAGCGAGGTCCTCACCTACACCTCGGTCATCGCCGGCGCCGGCAACGAGACGACGGGGCGCCTCATCGGATGGCTCGCCAAGGTCCTCGCCGAGCACCCCGACCAGCGCCGCCAGGTCGTGGAGGATCGATCCCTCATCCCGCGCGTCATCGACGAGACCCTCCGCTTCGAGCCCACCGGCCACTCCACTGCCCGGTACACCTTGCAGGACATCGAGCTCAACGGCGTCACGATCCCCGCTGGGTCCGCGATCCTGCTGATCGCAGCATCAGCCAACCGCGATCCTCGTCGCTACCCGGACCCCGACGTGTACGACATCCACCGCGAGGACATCCAGCACCTCACCTTCGGGTTCGGCCTGCACTTCTGCCTCGGGGCCAGCCTCGCCCGCCTCGAAGGCCGAGTCGCCCTCGACGAGCTGCTCAACCGCTTCCCCGAGTGGGACATCGACTACGACAACATCAGCCTCGCCCCGACGTCCACGGTTCGGGGATGGGAGCACCTGCCGCTCATCCTCCCGAGCTGACCGTGCCACCCATCCCCGGGTGCGGAGCAGTGGCAGGGGGCCTGGAGCCGCGGAGCTGGCGAGGACCTGCGTCGGCGTGGGCCTGCGTCGAACGACGGTGGAGGGCCGGGGTCGAGGGGTAGACAAGCCGCATGGAACTGCTGCCGGTCTTCGCCGACGTGTCCTGCCCGTTCGCCCACGTGGGCCTCCGGCGCTTCGTCGACGAGCGGACAGCTCGCGGTCTCGGCGGACCGGTTCTGTCCGTGCGGGCCTGGCCGTTGGAGCTCGTGAACGGCAAGCCGATGGCCGGCGAGTCACTCATCGAGAAGATCGCCGCGCTTCGTGAGGAGGTCGCCCCGGGCCGTTTCGCCGGCTTCGATCCAGCGGCGTTCCCGGCGACGACGCTGCCGGCCATGGCTGGTGAGGTCGCAGCCCGCCGCCACGGCGATGAGACGGGTGAGCGGTTCAGCCTTGCGATCCGGGACGCCTTGTTCGAGCGAGGCCTGGACGTGGGCGACCCGGTGGTGGTCGATGCGCTCCTCACGGACGTGGGAGCCGGACCTGTCCTGCCGGCCGACGCCGACGCGGTGCTGGCATCGCATCGCGAGGGCCTCGCCCGCCAGGTGAAGGGGTCGCCCCACTTCTTCGTCGGGACCGAGGGCTTCTTCTGCCCGTCCCTCGACATCTCGCACGACGACGAGGGCTACGACATCTCGTTCGACTTCGAAGGCTTCACCGCCTTCCTCGAAGCTGCTCTCGAGCCAGCCACCTGACCCCACGAGGCCAACGGCGGGCCTAGGCCGGGACGAAGACCTCGAGGGCACGGGGGCGCTTCCCGACGACGAGCTCGTCGCCGCCGTCGAAGGGCTCGCCGTCGGCCACGAGGCGAAGCGGGCCATCCAGGCTGCGGAGCTGGAGCGAGGTGGCCAGCCGTTCGGTGTACACACCGGACATCGCGGCGCGGCCGAGCATCGCCGCCAGGAGGAAGCGCGTCCTGGCCAGACGGCCGCCGTGCACGAGGCGGACGTCGAGGAGCCCGTCGTCGAGCGATTCACGCCAGGCCGGCGCCAAGCCGGGCGGGTCGTAGGCGCCGTTGCCGATCCAGGCCAACCAGACGTCGACACGGGTCCCGTCGAGCTCGAGACGGCACGGCTTCATGCGGGGCAGCTCACGCAGGAGGGCGAGGAGCAGGGCCGGCCATCGGCCCAGGCGTGCCTCGAATCGCTCACGGGTGTCGACGACGACGCTGTAGCCCCCGAAGCTCAACGTGTTGACGAACGTCCGGTCGCCGACCGCCCCGAGATCGATGCAAGCCACCCCGCCGCTCCGCACACCGGCCACGGCTTCCTCCGCCGATCCGATCCCGAGGTCACGGGCGAGGTGGTTCAGCGTCCCGCCCGGCACCGCGATCAACGGGACGCCTCGCTCGGCAGCAACACCGGCCGCGGCAGCGAGGGTGCCGTCGCCACCAGCGGCGCCGACCATGGTGAGGGACGGGTCACGGAGCAGCTCGCAGAGGTCGTCACCGTCCTCGAGCTCGACGACGTCGGCGGCAGGGAGCATCGACCGCAGCTCGTCGGTGGCGGCCCCGGACCAGGCCGGACCGGCCGTCGGGTTGACGACGATGCGCACCCCGGCGCCATCGGACGACGCCCGGCTCGCACCCGCCAGTTGTCGGGCCCGTGGCGTGGGCGCATCGGCGGGCCGGGCCGGCAGCACCAGGTGACGAGCCCACACGAACACCGCCGACGCCAGCGCGAGGACGGCGACAACGGTCCACCCGCCGTGAGCGTTCACCGCCGATCGCGCCGTCGACGCTGGGGGAGATCGCTCAGCAGGATGCTGGCGAGGAGGAGGATGCCGCCGAACGCAGCCAACAGGAAGAGCACGATGGCCACCGCGGGGTAGCCGAAGAGCTCGGCTTCGGTCTCGATCCGCATGATCAGAGCGGCGCCGATCACGAGGGCCGCGACGACGACCGAGGCCGCGACGCGGTTGGCCAGCTTCTGCACGCCGCGCATCAGGTTCTGCTCGTCGATGCCCTGCACGTTGATGGTGAACTGGCCCTCGGCGAGCGCGTCCATCACCTGCCCGACCCGCACGGGGAACCGCTCGGCGAACTCCTTGGCCTGCATGGCCGCGCTCATGACGTTCCCCGGCGAGCCGGCCTGGAGCAGCTTCTTGCGCATCAGCTCGGCCGCTTCCTCGCGGATGGCCTCGTCGGGGCGGAAGGCCGGATCCAGGCGACGGACGACGTCGTCCAGGTTGAGCATGGCCTTGCCGAGCATCGTGAGCTCCGAGGGCAGGCGCAGCCCCGACGCCCCGGCGATCTGGAAGAGCTCGGCGACGAGCGCACCGGTCTGGATCTGCTCCACCTGGTCGGAGGTCCGGCCCACCAGGTCGGCGGCCCGCTGCCGGAACCGGTCGGGCTCGAAGCCCTCCAGCGCACGTCCCACCGAGATGGCCACGTCGGCGGCGTCGCTGCCACGGCCGTCGCCCAAGGCGAGGAGGAGCGTGATCAAGCGGTCCTGCATCTCCGGCGCGATGCGCGCCGTCATCCCGAGGTCGATGAGGCCGAGCCGGCCGTCGTCGGTGAGCAGCACGTTGCCGGGGTGCGGGTCGGCGTGGAACAAGCCGTCGACGAGGATCTGATCGAGGTAGGACCGGAACAGGGCTCGAGCGAGCTCCGGTCCGTCGACCTCCATCAGGCGCAGCGGACCCACGGCGCCGATGCTCGTCCCGGCGACGAACTCCATCGTCAGCACCAGCTCCGAGGAGTAGTCCATGATCGGCTGTGGCACGACGATGCGATCGTGCTCGGCCAGCTGGCGGCCGATGGCCACGAGGTTGGCAGCCTCCTGCCGGTAGTCGACCTCCCGCATCAGCGACGCGGCGAACTCCGCCACCATGTCGGCGAACCCCAGCCGCCGGCCGCTCTCCGAGTGGTTGTCGGCCAGCTCCGCGATCTCGTGGATGGCCTCCATGTCCTCGGCCACCTGTTCGCGGATGCCGGGGCGCTGCACCTTCACCACGACCTGGCGACCATCCCGGAGCTGAGCCCGGTGGACCTGGCCCAGGGACGCTGACGCGAGCGGGCGATGGTCGAGCGACTGGAAGGCGTTGGAGATTCGGGCGCCGATCTCCTGCTCGATCACCTGCTCGACGATGTCGAACCCGAACGGCTCGACCTTGTCCTGCAACCGGGCCAGCGCCTCGAGGTAGGGCGCCGGAAGCAGGTCGGCCCGAGTGGACAGCAGCTGGCCGAGCTTCACGAACGTGGGCCCGAGGTCCTCGAGGTCACGGGCCAGCGCCTCGGCGTCGGCCGCCATGCTCGGATCGCTGGGAAGCCCCGCGGTGGGGTCCGCTGAGAAGAGATGGCGGTGCTTCACCAGAAGCGACGCGATCGACTTGTAGCGCGCCAGGTGTGACGCCCGCATGTGCAACTCCAGATCCGTTCGGACAAGGGCAGGCCCCTCTTACCCGCGCCGAGCCCACAGGAACCGCCTTGACGCCACGCGGGGAGGTTCGCGGGCCGGCGGTCGGTAGCTTGGAACGCTCTTGTCCGTGCGACAGATCGGCGCCGTCGTGCTCGCGAACCTGGAATCCGAGCCTCGTGAGCTCTACCGGTGGCAGCTCGACGCGCTCGAGAGCTGGGTGCGCTGCGGCCGGCGGGGCGTCGTTGAAGCGGTCACCGGATCCGGCAAGACCGACGTAGCGATCGCGGCCGCCGCCGACGCCCTCCGTCGCGGCTGCTTCGTACTCGTGGTGGTGCCATCCCGGGTGCTGATGGAGCAGTGGTTCGGACGCCTGAGCGACGCCCTGCCCGGCAGGCGGATCGGTCGCCTCGGCGACAGTGGCAAGGACCACCCCGACGACTGCGACGTGCTCGTCGCCACCCGCCACTCGGCGGCCGCCCACCGCCCGACGCCACCGGATGGCGCCGGAGGCCTGCTCATCGCCGACGAGTGCCACGGCCTCGGCGGGAAGACGCTGCGGCGGGCGATGCTCCGGGACTACGAGGAGCGCCTCGGCCTCACCGCCACGCTCGAGCGCGGCGACGACGGCGTCACCGAGTTGCTCGTGCCGTACTTCGGCGGGATCTGCCACCGCTACGGGTTCGAGCAGGCCATCGACGACGGTGTGTGCGCCCGACCGCGGGTGGCCCTCGTCGGCGTGCCCCTCAGCGTCGAGGAGCGGGCCGAGTACACCGCCACCGAGGCCCAGCTCGTGAACGCCCGCCAGCACCTGCGCCAGGTGAAGGACATGCCGCTCGAACCCTTCGGCGACTTCCTCGCGGCGGTGGCCCACCTCGCCGATCGAGACGCCGGCGCCGACGGGCGAGCAGCCCGTGACTACCTCGACGCGTTCTCGAAGCGGCGGGCGATCGTCGCCCAGTCGAGCGGCAAGTACGAGCTGCTCGGCGACCTGGCCGACGCCATCCGTGGCGCCCACGGCGCGCTGGTGTTCACCGAGACGGTGCGGGCCGCCAACCACGCCATCAACCGGCTCGACCCGCTCGTGTCGATCGACCTGATCACCGGGTCGACGGCTCGTCGCCAGCGCAAGGAGATCCTCGACGACCTGCGGGTCCGCCGCCTCGACGCCGTCGCCGCGCCGCGGGTGCTCGACGAGGGCATCGACGTACCCGACGCCAACCTCGGCATCGTCATGAGCGCCAGCCGCACCCGCCGGCAGATGATCCAGCGGATGGGACGGGTGCTGCGCCGCAAGCAGCCCGGCGTGGCGGCCCGCTTCGTGATCATGTTCGCCAAGGACACGCTGGAGGACCCCGCCAACCGCATGGAGCGGGACGGGTTCCTCGACGAGATGGAGCGCATCGCCGAGGCCACCGGCATCTTCGACAGCAGTCAGACCGACGCCCTCGACGCCTTCCTGTCCGCGCCCGGGCCCGACGTCGTCCCCGAGCCGGCGCTCGTCGAGCGGCAGGCGGTGCTCGACGCGCTCGACGTGCACGTCCCCCCGCCGGTCGACGACGGGCCCTACCTCGAGCTGGAGCTGGCCGAGCTGCCCGCGGTCACCACGCCCGTCGCCAAGCCCAAGCAGCTCTCCACCGGTCAGGCGCCCCTCGAGATCGAGCGCTCCGACGCCGGGTGGCGGATCCGCTGCACCGGCTGCGGCGAGTCGTCCCCCGCAGTGGCGTTCCGATGGCAGGCCCTCGACCAGACGATCGTCTGCCGCTGCGACTGAGCCGGCGGGCCGCCGCAGCGGCGCGATCGCTTTACAGCCGGGAGGTGCCGTGCGAGATTGCGGCGAGGCCAGCCCATGAGCACCCGCACGGACCCCGTCGACATCTACAGCCCCGACTGGTACGCCAGCGGCGACGTGCACGGCACCTTCGCCGGACTTCGTCGCCAGGGCGCAGTGCACTGGCAGGACATGCCCGACGAGCCCGGGTTCTGGGCCGTGCTCCGCCATGCCGAACTGGCCCACGTGGCCAAGCACCCGGAGCTGTTCTCGGCGTCGACGCAGGGGATCATGCTCGAGGACCTCGCGCCGGAGCAGCTGGAGATGGTCCGCCACATGCTCCTGGCCATGGATCCCCCCACCCACACCGCGTACCGACGGCCCATCAGCCCCCACTTCACGGCCAAGGTCATCAGTGCCATGGAGGACCAGGTGCGGGCGCGGTGCCGGGGGATCCTCGATCGGGTCGACGGCGAGGTCGACCTCGTCCACGACGTGGCCGGTCCCCTTCCGGCCCAGATGATCACCGACATCATGGGCCTGCCCGAGGAGGACACCGACCGGATCCAACGCTGGGCCGAGCTGATGACGGGCGGCCAGGACAGCGAGCTGGCCGGCGACTACGACGGCAACGCCAGCATCGACATGGCGATGTACGCCATCGAGTTCGCCGCCCGCCGCCGGGCCGAACCCCGCCGCGACGACATCACCTCCTTGCTCCTCGAGACCACCTACGAGGACGGTCGCCCGATGAGCGACATCGACTTCGGTTCGTTCTTCGTGCAGCTGGTGACTGCGGGCAACGACACGACCAAGACGTCGATGGCGGCCGGCACCCTCGAGCTCATCCGTCATCCGGACGAGCAGGCCCTGCTCCGCGGCGACCCCGGTCTCATCCCCGGGGCCGTGGAGGAGATCGTCCGCTTCTGCAACCCGCTCCACTACTTCCGGCGGACGGCGGTGGTGGACACCGAGCTCGGTGGCACCCCGATCCGCGCCGGCGACAAGGTGGCGATGCTCTACACGTCGGCCAACCGGGACGAGCTCGTGTTCGCCGACCCGCAGCGCTTCGACGTGCGGAGGTCGCCGAACCCGCACCTCAGCTTCGGGCTCGGCGCCCACTTCTGCCTCGGTGCCCACCTCGCCCGGCTGGAGATCCGTGTGTTCCTCGAGGAGCTCCTCACGACCTTCCCAGTCCTCGAGCTCGCCGGGGAGCCGGTGCGCATCCGGTCCAACCTCAACAACGGGTACCGGCACATCCCGGTGCGCCTGGCCCGAAGTGCGGGCTGAGCAACCGGGAGGATTCCGCGCGGACGATGTCGAGAACGGGCGGGCGGCTCCGACCACGGGGTGAACGCGGCCACCATGGCCGCACGACACCAAGGAGCACGTGATGGCCAAGTACCTGATGTTGAAGCACTACCGGGGCGGCCCGTCCGCCCGGGTCGACGTCCCGATGGACCAGTGGGAGCCCGATGAGGTGTCCGCCCACATCCAGTTCATGCACGACTTCGCGGAGCACCTCCAGAGCACCGGCGAGTTCGTGGACGCCCAGGCCCTCTCGCCGGAGGGGACCTTCGTCCGGTTCGACGGCGAGGGCCGGCCTCCGGTCACCGACGGGCCGTTCGCCGAGACGAAGGACCTGATCGCCGGCTGGATGGTGATCGATGTCGAGAGCTACGACCGAGCCCTGGAGTTGGCCGGTGAGCTGTCGGCGGCGCCTGGCCCGGGCGGGGAGCCGATCTACGAATGGCTCGAACTGCGGCCGTTCCTCACCGCACCGCCGAGCATCACGGAGTAGCTCGGGTGGACGAGGTCCTCCTTCGGACCCTCACCCCCAAGGTCATCGGCGTCCTCTTCCGCCGCGGAGCTCCCTTCGCGGGGGCCGAGGACGCAGT
>JALYWQ010000312.1 GCA_030852625.1 Actinomycetota bacterium | reverse complement strand
GCGTGGAGGTGCTCGGCATCGACAACGTGCCCGAGAACGTGCAGCACTACGCCAGCCTCGTCACCCACGTGGTGGAGGGCGACGCCACCAACGTCGACGTGCTGCGCCAGCTCGGCGTGGCTGAGATCCGCCATGCCGTCGTGGGGATCGGCTCCGACATCGAGTCCAGCATCCTGGCCACCGCCGCCCTCGACGAGCTCGGCGTGCCCGGCATCTGGGCCAAGGCCGTGAGCTCCACCCACGGACGCATCCTCCAGCGGGTCGGCGCCCACCACGTGATCCACGCCGAGCACGACATGGGCCACCGGGTCGCCCACCTCGTCGGCGGTCGAGTGCAGGAGTGGTTCCAGATCGACGAGGACTTCGCCATCGTGGAGACGGCTGCGCCGACGCGCCTCGTCGGGAGGTCGCTGGCGGAGCTCGACCTGCGGGCGGCGCACGACGTCACCATCGTGTTCGTGAAGCAGCTGGGCGGTTCGTTCACCTTCGCCACGCCCGACACCGTGCTCCAGACCGGCGACGTCCTCCTCGTCGCCGGTGGCACCGTCGAGGTCGAGGCCTTCGCCCGTCTCGGTTGACGACATCGACGCGGACGCGACGAGGGCGCCCCGCAGGGCGCCCTCGCAGCAGTGCTGTCGACGTGATCGCTACGCCAGGGCGCTGCAGATCGTGTCGATCATGATGAAGCAGACGTCGTACGGATCGCAGTTGGCGTTGGGCCGGCGATCCTCCATGTAGCCCTTCTTGTCCACCTCGACCTGCCACGGGATGCGCACCGACGCACCCCGGTTCGACACGCCGTAGCTGTACTCCGTGTACGGCGCCGTCTCGTGCTGACCGGTGAGGCGATCCTCGATGCCGTGGCCGTAGAGGGCGACGTGCTCGGCCCGCTTCGGCCCGAGCGCCTCGCATGCGCTGATGATGGCGTCGTAGCCGCCGTCAGCCCGCATGGCCTTGGTCGAGAAGTTCGTGTGGGCGCCGGCGCCGTTCCAGTCGCCCTTAACGGGCTTCGGGTCGAGCGTGGCGCTGATGTCGAAGTCCTCCGCGATCCGGTAGAGGAGCCACCGGGCGATCCAGAGCTCGTCGGCCACCTGGGGGGCAGCCACCGGGCCGACCTGGAACTCCCACTGGCCCGGCATGACCTCGGCGTTGATGCCGGAGATGTGGAGGCCTGCCGCGAGGCAGGCATCCATGTGGGCCTCGACCACGTCACGGCCGTAGACCTCGTCGGCACCGACACCGCAGTAGTACCCGCCCTGAGGGGCCGGGAAGCCGCCGAAGGGGAAGCCGTAGGGACGGCCGTCCTTGAAGAACGTGTACTCCTGCTCGATGCCGAAGATCGATTCCTGATCGGCGTACTTCGCGGCGACGTCAGCGCACTTGCGGCGGGTGTTGGTCTCGTGCGGCGTCATGTCGATGTAGAGCACCTCGCACATGACGAGGATGTTGTCGCCGCCCCGGATGGGGTCCGGGCAGCTGAACACCGGCTGGAGCACGCAGTCGGACTTGTCGCCCGGCGCCTGGTTGGTGGAGGACCCGTCGAACCCCCAGATCGGCAGGTCCTTGGTGCCATCAGCGAGGATCTTCGTCTTCGAGCGCAGCTTGGCCGTCGGCTCCGTGCCGTCGACCCAGATGTACTCAGCCTTGATCGCCATCGAGATTTCCTTTCCTCCACGATCTGGGTGGTAGGGGTTGGTTGTCCGGCCCACTGCCGGTGGTGTGCCGTCAGGCTGCCAGCGAGCAGTTTCCCGCCTTTTTCCCGAGTGTGAACGCTATGTGAACGCGACGGCCCCTCGGGTGTCCACTCGACGGGCGCCCTGCCACAATTGGCGCACCATGGAACGGCAGCGCGACTACGTCCTCAGAACCGTCGAAGAACGAGGGGTCCGGCTCATCCGGCTCTGGTTCACGGACGTGCTCGGCCAGCTGAAGAGCTTCGCCATCAGCCCGGCCGAGCTGGAGGGCGCCTTCGACGAGGGCATGCGCTTCGACGGGTCGGCCATCGACGGCTTCAGCCGGGTGCAGGAGAGCGACGTGCTCGCCCGGCCCGACCCCAACAGCTTCGAGCTGCTGCCGTGGGCCGACTCGTACGGCACGTCGGCTCGGATGTTCTGCGACATCACCAACATCGACGGCACCGCCTTCGAGGGCGACCCGCGGCAGGTGCTGCGCCGCAACCTCGACAAGGCGCGCGAGCGGGGCTTCAGCTTCTACGCCGCGCCGGAGATGGAGTTCTTCTACTTCGCCGACGGCGACCCGAGCCATCCGCCGCAGCCGCTCGACCAGGCCGGCTACTTCGACCTCACCACCGCCGACGTGGCGTCCGATCTGCGGCAGCGCACGATCCACACCCTCGAGGC
>JALYWQ010000281.1 GCA_030852625.1 Actinomycetota bacterium | reverse complement strand
ACTTCCGCAAGCCGGTCAACGAGCTCACCCTCTCGGAGTCGGCCCTGCTCGCCGGTCTGATCCCCGCACCCAGCCGCTACAACCCGCGCAACGACCCGGTGGCGGCCGAGAACAAGCGGATGATCGTGCTCGACAAGATGCTCGAGCAGGACCGCATCGACCCGGTGGCCCACGCCGAGGCCGCACAGCAGGTGGTGTGGCTGGCCAGCCAGGGTCCACCCCCCGGTCCGGCCACGGTGGTGTACCCGCCGGAGACGCAGCAGAGCTCGCAGCCGTACTTCACCGACTACGTGCGCCGGTGGCTGATCAGCCACCTGCCCGGCGGCGAGGACCAGATCTACCAGGACGGCCTGCGGATCGAGACCACCCTCGACCCCGACCTCCAGGCGTCGGCCGAGCGGAGGGTCGGCGACTTCCTCGACGGTCGGGCGCCCGACCTGCGCACGTCCCTCGTGTCGGTGGAGCCGCCCACCGGCTACGTGCGGGCGTTCGTGTCCGGACGGGACTTCGCCAACGACAACGTCAACTACGCGCTCGGTTCGAGGAGCGCCGGCGGCGTCGGCGGGGCGGGGTCGGGTCGCCAGCCCGGCTCGGCGTTCAAGCCCTTCGTGCTGGCCCAGGCCCTCGACACCGGCATCCCGCCCACTGCCAAGTACTCGGGCGGCCCCCACGACGTGAGCGAGGCCTGCGGCGCCGACAACCCGGTGCTCGGCAACTACGGCGGGGCCCGGTTCGGCACCCTCGACCTGCGAACGGCCACCGAGAAGTCCGTCAACACCGTGTACACCCGGCTCATCCTCGACGTGGGGGTGGAGGCGTCGGTCGGGCTGGCCAACCGCGTGGGCCTCACGAGCGTGACCTACAAGCCCGGGGTCGACTGCGCGTCGGTGGCGCTCGGGGTGAAGGAGACCAGCCCCCTCGACATGGCCTCGGCGTACGGCGTCTTCGCCGCACGGGGTCTGCGAGCCGAACCGACGCCGGTGCTCCGGGTCACCGACCGCGACGGAAACGTGATCATCGACAACACCACCCCGACCACCGAACGGGTCCTCAAGGAGACCGTCGCCGACAACCTCAACGACATCCTCCAAGGCGTGCTGGTGAGCGGCACCGCCGCTGGTCGCGGTCTCGACCGGACCGCAGCAGGGAAGACCGGCACCACCAACGACAACGTCGACGCCTGGTTCGTCGGGTACACGCCCACCCTGTCGACCGCGGTGTGGATGGGCTACGAGAACAAGTCCGAGCGCAAGGAGCTCGGGAACATCACCGGCGGCAGCCACCCGGCCCGCATCTGGCAGGCCTTCATGCGGGAGGCGCTGGCCGACGTGCCCGTCACCGAGTTCACCGAGCCGGCGCCCATCGTGGCCATCGCCGACGCCGCCAAGCTCCAGCAGCGCAAGGGCTTCGGCCCCGGCGCCGCGCAGCGCCCCCGCTCGGTGGAGGTCCCGAACTACGTCGAGCCGCTGCCCGAACCGTTCGTCGACGACCCGACGGTGAACACCCTGCCTCAGGATACCAAGACCACCACCACCGAGTTCGACACCCCGCCCCTGTTCAACTGAGGCGTCCGCGTCCGCCCGCTCCGTGCGCCGCGGCGGGCTCTAGCCGGGTTGGCCCTGGCCGTCGGGGCAGCGGATGACCTGGCTGCAGGAGTTGCGGATCGGCACGCCGAAGAACACCGCTTCGGGGTTGAACCCCAGCGGCGAGTAGGCCCGGCTGGCCACGGCGAGCACCTCGCCGTCGGAGTCGACGAGCGGGCCGCCCTGGAATGCAGTGCCCACGGGCGAGTCGTGCTGGATGCCCTCGGCGGAGATGCCGGCCACGAACCCCTGGCTGATCGAGCCTCCAGCCGCGCCCAGGCCCGAGACCACGAACACCCGGTCGCCGATCTTGCCGGGCGGGTCGGTGGCGCCCCACTCGAGGCGGGGCATGTTGGGCTTGTCGACCGACAGCAGGGCCAGGTCGTTGGGCGGGTCCCACGAGACGAGCCGGGCCGAGAGGCGCTCCTCGCCCTTCACGAGGGTGATGTCCGGAGCCGGCGCGGTGGCACTCGAGCCCACGGTGGCGAACGACGTGAGCAGGAACGACTGCTCGCTGTCGGAGAACACCACGAAGGCCGAGCCAACGGCGGGAGCTCCGGCGTCGTCGAGGGTGGTGACGAAGTACACCGACACCTGGATCTTCTCGAGGAGGCCGCTGAGGGTCTCGCCGCTGGCTGCGAACCGCTCGAGCTCGTCGAGCTGGCCCTGCACCTGACCGACAGCGGAGTCGCGCTCCTCGCCGATCCGATCCAGCGCCTCGTCCATGGCGTCACCGAACCCGGACTCGAACGCGTCGACCCGGTCGTTGGTCTTGCCCAGCCGGTACTCGTAGTAGGCGTAGAGCACGGCGCCCGAGAAGGCGGCCCCGATGGCCATGCAGAACACCGCCACCGCCAGGCCGATCGCCGTGGTGGGCACGAACCGGCGCCATCCGTTCGGGGCCGCGGCCCGCTCGCCGCGACGAGGGGCGGGACTCGGTGCCTGGTTCCCCTCCTCGGTCGCCATCGGGGGAAAGCTAGCCCGGCGGTAGGCTGACCTGATGTTCGTCCTGCTGGTGCTGCTCTTCCTGGTGGCCCCGCTGGCCGAGCTCTACGTGATCGTCCAGGTCGCCGGTGGCATCGGCGTGGCCGAGACGATCCTGCTCCTGGTGGTCGTCAGCATGGTGGGCGCGTCGCTCGCCAAGTCCCAGGGCATCGCAGTGCTGGCCCGGGTCCAACGCACCGTGGCAGCCGGAAAGGTCCCGTCGGCCGAGCTGGTCGACGGCGCGCTGATCATCTTCGCCGGCGCCCTGATGATCGCCCCAGGCTTCATCTCCGACTGCGTGGCGCTCCTGCTGCTGCTCCCGCCCACGCGCTTCCCGGTGCGCTCGTTCATCCTGGGTCGCATCCGGGCCGGCGGCGGCCTCGTCACCACGCTGGGCCAGACCGGCTGGCGGTTCACCACCCAGCGGGCCGGCGGCGCTGGTGACCCCGAGGTGTGGGACGCCGAGAGCTGGGAGGGCCCGCCGCCCGGTACCCCCGAGTTGGACCGATGAGCGCCGACGCCGCCGGCGAGGGCGAGGTCGACACCCGGAAGCCGATCGTCCACGGGGTGGCCAGCGCCCTCAGCCCCCTCGTGCGCCGGATCGTCGCCAACAACCCCGGTCGGATGACCGGCCCGGGCACCAACACCTACCTCGTCGGCATCGACGAGATCGTGGTGATCGATCCCGGCCCCGACCTCCCGGGGCACCTCGACGCCATCGCGGGCTGCGGCGGCGACCGCATCCGTTGGATCGTCTGCACCCACACCCACCCCGACCACTCCCCCGGGGCGGCCGGGCTGAAGGAGCGCACCGGTGCCGAGGTCCTGGCCTTCGACGCCCGGGACGACCTGGTGATCGACCGGTCGCTGGCCGACGGCGACGGCATCGAGGCCACCGAGTTCGTGCTGCGGGCCATCCACACCCCGGGCCACGCGTCGAACCACCTCTGCTTCCTGCTCGAGCAGGAGCGGCTCCTCTTCAGCGGCGACCACGTGATGGAGGGGTCCACGGTGGTGATCTCGCCGCCGGACGGCGACATGGCCCAGTACCTCCAGTCGCTCGAGCGCCTGCAGGCCATCCGCCGCCTCCGGGGCATCGCCCCGGCCCACGGCCACCTCATCGACGACCCGAAGACCGTCCTTGCGCACTACGTGCAGCACCGCCTCGATCGGGAGGAGCAGGTGCTGGCCCAGGTCGCAGCCGGGACCGCCACCATCCCCGAGATCGTCGCCGCCCTCTACGCCGACGTGGACGACGAGCTCCACCCGGTGGCGGCCAAGACCGTGTGGGCCCACCTGCGCAAGCTGCTCGACGACGGACGGGTCAAGGGCGACCGTGACGACGCCGACGGCGTCTGGGTGAGCGTCTAGCTCGAGGCGCCGGCGGATGCCGCCGCATCGGCCGCATCGAGGGCCGCCACCGCAGCGTCGAGCATCCGGGCCGAGCAACCGGCCATCGCCGTGGGCGGGATGGCCTCGGTG
>JALYWQ010000271.1 GCA_030852625.1 Actinomycetota bacterium | reverse complement strand
ACACGACCGGGCCGCCCGGGAGCGACCCGGCCGGCAACGGTCCGTCGATGGTGCGGATGGCCCGCCAGCGGTCGGCGGCGCGGATGGCGTCGAGGCGCCGGTCGATCCGATGGGCCCAGGTCACCCGGCCGCCACGACCTCATCGATGGCCTCGGCCACCACGTCGACGATGCGATCGATCTCCGCGGCGGTGCTCGTGAGGATCGGCATGAGCACGATGACGTCGCCCAGCGGGCGGATCAGCACGCCGCGCTCGACGCAGCCGGTCGACACCCGACGGCCCCACCGGCGCCCGTCGGCGGGGGGCGCCAACTCGATCCCCACCATCAGGCCCCGCTGGCGCACCTCGGCCACCCCCGCGAGCGGGGTGACGTCGTCGGCCAGCCGGACCGCCAGCTGCTCCGCTCGGACGGCGACGTTGCCGAGCACGTCGAGCTCGTCGAACAGCTCGAGGTGCCGGTGGGCCACTGCGGCGCCGAGGGCGTTCCCGCTGTAGGAGTGGCCGTGGTAGAGCGTGCGCTCCGACAGGTCCTCGCCGAGGAACGCTTCGTACACCCGGTCGCTGGTCACGGTGGCCGACAGCGGCAGGTAGCCGCCGGTGATCCCCTTGCCGAGGCACAGGATGTCGGCCCGGACCCCGCACTGCTCGAGAGCGAACAGGGTGCCGGTGCGTCCGAACCCGGTGGCCACCTCGTCGACGATCAGGAGCACGTCGTGGGCTCGGCAGGCGGCGGCCACGCCGGCGACGAACTCCGGCGTGCACAGCGCCATCCCCGCCGCTCCCTGCACGAGGGGCTCGAGCACGACGGCGGCCAGCTCGGCGGCGTGGGCCTCGATGAGCGCTGTCGTGGCCGCGAGGTCCCCGTAGGGCGACCGCACCACCGGGAAGCGCAGCGGATCGAACACGTCGGTGCCGAAGCCGCCGTCGCCGACCGACAACGAGCCGACCGTGTCGCCGTGGTAGGCGCCGGTGAAGGCGAGGTAGCGGTCCCGGCCCGCGATCCCCTGGTTCGTCCAGTGCTGGAAGGCAATCTTGAGGGCCTGCTCCACGGCGGGGGCGCCGTCGCTGGCGAAGAGGAAGTGGGGCCCGTCCACCGGGACCCGGGGCGCCAGGGCTTCGGCCAGCTCGATCACGGCCCGGTTCCCGTGACCGAGCATCGTGGTGTGGGCCACGAGGTCGAGCTGGTCCCGGAGGGCCTGATCCAGGTCGGGAACGCGGTGGCCGAGGGTGGTCACCCACAGCGAGGAGATGGCGTCGAGGTACCGGCGACCCTCCACGTCGATGAGCTCCCGGCCCTCGGCCCGGTCGACGATGATCGGCGCGTTGTCGGCGAAGGCCGCCATCTGGGTGAAGCCGTGCCAGACGACCGCAGCGTCACGGGCCACCCAGGAGCTGTGCGAGTCACCCATACGGCGAGCCAGCGTAGGCGGCTGAAAATGGGCCCGGAAACGGCAGGAACCCCGCCGACTGACGGGGTTCCGGTGCCTGTTCTGGAGCGGACGACGGGATTCGAACCCGCGACCCCAACCTTGGCAAGGTTGTGCTCTACCAGCTGAGCCACGTCCGCGTGAGGTAGCGACGATAGCAGGGGCGACTTCGGCGGCCCAACCGCAGAAACAGGGGGGCGGTCTGCCCGAATCGCGGCCTCCAGCAGGACGGTGACGGCCCGGAACCGAACGAACTGCTGTGCTTGATGTCACATCCACCGCCGAGTTGTGTACGGTTCTGTCTCCCTCACGGAGGCCGGGGTGTCTCCGATGAAGGTTCGGAACGACAGCGACCATCACGAGAAGGGGGATCGAATGCTCGCTTTCCTGCGCCCGGCGTTCCGTCGCACCCGTCGTCGTGCGGCGCTGGTCACCACCGGGTTCGTCACCTTCGCCGCCCTCACGGGCACCGTCGCCCAGCCGGGCGGCGCCCAGGATGCGCCCTTCGGGGCCGGCACGGGCAACGCCATCGCCATCGCCTACAAGGTGAACCCCGTCTTCGGGAACCTCAGCTTCGGCATCACTGCGGGCGAATCGGTCGCCGGCCACCAGAACACCGGCTCCCAGGCCCAGAGCAAGGCCGTGAACCTCGGCGTCATCGGCGTCACGCTCGCCGGTGAGGGCTGCAACGGGGCCGATCCCACGCTCCCGTCGTCCAGCCAACCCCAACCGGTGGTCGTGAGCTCCGACGAGCCCGGCGCCGCCGAGGGCCTCCAGGCCGACCTGGGCGGCGCCATCACCATGTTCTCGAAGGCCAACGGGACCCCGTTCTCGCAGGCCATCACCACCGTCGCCCCGCTCGGCGACGCCGCCGTGGCCCTCATCTCCGGCGGCCGCACCACCGCCACCTCCGGTGTCGTGAGCCCGGGGGTGCGGGAGGCTCGAGCCATCAGCGAGATCGCCGAGATCCGGCTGCTCGGCGGCGCCGTGGTGATCCGCGGCATGCGCTGGGAGGCGATCCAGCGCACGGGCGCCGTCACCGAGAACATCGGCACCTTCTCGCTGGGCTCACTCGTCGCCGGCGGCCAGGCGATCGCCCTCCCCGACGACAGCCTCGCCCAGCTGAACATCCTGCGGGACGTGCTCGAGTCGGTGGGGCTCACCTTCCGCCCGCCGACCACGCGGGTCGCCGAGGGGATCGTGTTCGTCGATCCGCTCACCATCGGCATCGTGCCGTCGGCCCTCCGGGACGGGCTCGTCGGCGGCCTCCTCGCCGCCCTCCAGCCGGCCCGTGAAGCCCTGGTGCAGGCCATCTTCCAGTTGGGCTGCAACGGAGCGCTCGACCTCCTCGGCAACAACGCCGCCACGGCCGTCACCGTGCTCGACCTCGTGCTGGCCACGGTGAGCGGCGCCGGCTACACCACGCTCGACCTGGGCGGCGTGCAGGCCACCACCGCCGAGATCGACGGGTTCAGCGGCCTCGGTGTCGGCCCCGACCTGCCCGAGCTCCCGAGCCTCGGCGACAGTGACACCAGCGATCTCATCGACGTCCCGAGCTTCACCCCTGACCTGGGCGGCACCGACACCACCGGGTCGTCCGGCTCCACCGGCGACGAGACCGCCGCCGCGCCCATCGCCGACACCGACGACGGCGACCGTGGCGGCACGCTTCTCGCCATCGGCGCCGGTGGTCTCCTCTTGCTCCTCGCCACCGCGGAGGGCGACCGGCGCAAGATGCGCCGTGCCCAGCGCGAGATCCTCCTGGAGGACTGATGTCCGTTCCCTCATCCGGTTCCGAGCGGGGCTACTTCCGCATCGGGCAACGGCTCTTCCGCGGCTACGGCCCGCTGGCCGTGTTCGCCCTGATGATCCTGCTGCTCTCGGTGCTCGTGCCCTCCAAGGTGGAGGACAAGGAGACCGTCAGCAGCGCAGGCGGCAACGTGGGGCTCAGCCCGTCGGGGCCGTCGGGCGAGGGTGACGTCGCCACGGATGGC
>JALYWQ010000238.1 GCA_030852625.1 Actinomycetota bacterium | reverse complement strand
TCCAGCGCGGGCCGACGATCAGCAGCGCCAGGAGGGCCACCACGAGGAGCGCGCTCACGCGGTGCCGCCAACCCATGTTGAGCGTGGAGGCGAGGCGTCGGGTGCGGACCTGCAGCGCCACCCACGGCACCCCCCGCCGGGCGAAGTCGGTCCACAGCATCGACCGGAGCGTCCAGCGCTTGAGGTGGGTGCCCTGGATGCGGGGATCGAGGCGGAGGGTCCCACCCGCGGCCCGGAGGCGGTCGCCCAGCTCGATGTCCTCGATGGAGGGGTGCGGGTACCGGTGGGCGTCGAACCCGCCGACGGCGAGGAACTCGGCCCGCCGCACCGCGCCCAAGCCGGTCCAGAACGTCTCCGCCTCCCCGCCCCCGCGCTGGTGGACGTGGTGGTGGAGCAGGTTGCGGAAGGCCGACACCGTGCTCGGGTTGTCGGGGGTGTCGTCGTAGGACCCGTGGATCGCGGTGAGGTGCGGATCGTCGTGGAAGGCGGCTCGCAGCCGGACGAAGGCATCGGCGTGGATCTCGACGTCGGCGTCGATGAACACCACCACCTCGCCCGACGCCTCGGCGACCCCGGCGTTCCGTGCCTCGGATGCCGACAGCTCCGCCGGACCGTCGACGACCACCACCTGGTCGGGGCGATCGTGGGCTCGGTCGATCGCCGCCAAGCAGCGACCGAGGGTGGCCGGAGCATCGGTCGCAGGGATGACGACGGACAGCTCGGGCATCCGAGGAACCTACATGTTCGGCACCCCTTACGAAATCCGCACGGTCAACCGCGGGGACGGCAGCCGGGGGCGTAGGCCGACCATCGTCCGGCCTGCCCGACCGGTGCGAGATCCGACACGGCGGCGAGGATCCGCCGCTCGGCCCTCCCGCCGGTGCGGACGACCATGAGGCCCGTCGGGGTGGCCGGCGTGGTGACCACGTCGCCGAGGGCGACCCCGGCTCGCCACGCCAGCGCGGGCCGCGGGACGTCGCGGGTGTCGATCGACAGGCCGCCGCACGAGCGCATGGCGGTCGGCCCGCCGACGTCGTCGATGAGCTCGGCCAACTCGCGATCGGCTCGTCCCCGGGACGCCACCTCGTCCAGCTGCGTGCCCACGTTGCCGGCCCGGTCGGCCACCGAGGGCACGCACAGCAGGACCAGCCCTATCGCCGCCGCGACCTGCACCCGACGATCGGGCAAACGCCGAAGGCCGAGCACGACGACGGCGGCCGCGCACGCGCACAGGAGCGCCGCAGCGGGAAGGAGGAACCGGGCCAGCGCGGCGTAGCCGAGGACGCCGGCCATGGCGATCACCAGCGCCACCCACGCAGCCGCGGCCACGATGAGGCCGGGCAGCTCGAGGGCCCGCCGGCGCCACCCGTCCAGGAGCGCGACCGCCGCGGCCACCCACACCGGGAGCACGACGACCTTGCGCGCTCGGGTGAGGGCGTCGCCGAGACGGTCGGGTTCGTCGACCACCACCTGGGCTGCGCCGGCGCCGTGCAACGGCGACCCCGATCCCCACCAGTCACCCCCGAACCACAGGAGCGATGTCACCGCCCCGCAGGTGGCCACCAACCGCCAGCAGCCGGGTGAGGAGCGGGCCAGCCAGAGCCCGTAGACCGCGAGGAACGGCCAGGCCTCGGGTCGGTCGAGGCCGAGGACCGTGAGGACGAGGAACGCCGTGACCGGTCGACCGGCGAGGTGGCGCTCGGCGGCCCACGCGGCCAGCCCGGCCGTCACCGGTGCGCTGTGCCCCTCGAGCACCAACCGGACGTACCGGGGTCCGGCATCGGGCGTGAGGAACAGGAGCAGGGCGGCGACGACGCCGGCGACCCGGCCGGCCAGTCGCTCGGCGAGCCGGAACACAGCGACCACCGAGAGCAGCCCGAGCGTTCGAGCCAGCACGAGCCAGACCGCCGGCGCGGCGGTCCCGAACGGCGCCACCGCACTGGCGACGACGACCGGGAGCGGCTTCCACGACGGACCGCCCGTGGTGTCGAGCGAGAGGTGGCCGACCTCGCGGCCCCACACCAGCCAGGCCCACGGGTCGTAGGCCAACGTCGCCGTCACGCCGAGCAGGGCGAGGGAGACGAGGAGGCACCCGCCGACGACGGCAACCGGTGCCGCCAAGGGCCGGGCCCGCAAGGTCATGCCGGCGACGCTAGGGAGTGGAGCGCGCGTGCACGCTCACCGGACCGTCCACCACGACACCGACGGTCTGGCCCGCGTGCCACGCTGCGGCTCCTCCGCCGCGGCTCTGGATCTCGTCGCCGGAGGGCAGCGTGAGCCGCACGAGCTGGTCGTGGCCGAAGTAGGACCGGCTCCGCACGGTGGCCGTCGCCAACGCTGCGGTGTCGCCGGTCACGGCGTCGATCGATCGCAGCGACACCGACTCCGGCCGCAGCACCACGTCGACCTCGCCCTGCAGCCCGGACGGGTTGGGGAACGTGCCGAGCTCGCAGCTCACGTGTCCGTTGTCGGCCGTGCCGCGCAGGACCACGGCTTCTCCGAGGAACCCGGCCACCCACGTGGACGCCGGCGAGCCGTAGAGCTCCTCCGGCGAGCCGACCTGCTCCACCCGTCCGTCCCGCATCACCACGACCACGTCAGCGAGCGACAGCGCCTCCTGCTGGTCGTGGGTGACGATCAGGGCGCTGGCCCCGGCCTCGCCGAGGATGCGAGCGACGTCCTCCCGGAGGGCCACGCGCAGGGTGGCGTCGAGGGCCGCGAAGGGCTCGTCGAGCAGCACCACGTCAGGCTCCGGCGCGAGTGCCCGGGCCAGCGCCACCCGCTGCCGCTCGCCGCCGGACAGTTCGTGGGGGTAGGACCGGGCCCGGTCGGCCAGGCCGACCAGCTCGAGGCACGACTGGACCCGCCCGGCAGCCGGTTCGCCGAAGGCCACGTTGGCCTCCACGGTGAGATGGGGGAACAAGGCGCCGTCCTGGAACACCATGCCGACCCTTCGCTGCTCTGGCTCCACCCAGGTACCGGGTCCGACCACCACCCGCCCGTTGATCGTCACGGTCCCGGCGTCGGGCACCTCTAGCCCGGCGATGGTGCGCAGCAGGGTGGTCTTGCCCGAGCCGCTCGGGCCGAGGAGGGCGACGAGCTGACCCGGTTCGACGGTGACGCCTGCGGCGCGCACGGCCGCAGTGCTGCCGAACGACTTCGAGATGCCGGTGGCCTCGATGGCTGCGGGCGCCGTCACGCTGGCACCCTACCTGCGACCCACCGGCGACGGTCAGTCCGCACACCCGACTGCGTTCGGACCCCCTAACCGGTCGTAACGTGGGATCCGACCTGGAGGAAGCCGTCCGATGCTGTCCCGTTTGATCCGAATGCGCTGGCCGATCCCGCTGGCCGCGCTGCTAGGGGTGCTGGCCCTCGTCGGCGTCGCCATCGTGGCCGCGCAGGACGACGACCCGAAGCTCGTGATCTACAACGGCCGGTCGCACTACGGCGACGAGGCGGTGTTCGAGGCCTTCACCGAGGCCACCGGGATCGAGGTGGAGCTGCGGGGCGGCACCGGTCCGGAGCTGTTCGAGCGCCTGCGCAGCGAGGGCGACGACACCCCGGCCGACGTCCTCATCACCACCGACCTGGCCAACCTCTGGCGGGCCGAGGAAGCCGGCCTGCTCCGGGCCGTCGACACCCCGGCCCTCCGGGCCAGCGTGCCCGAGGACCTCCACGACCCCGACGACCACTGGTGGGCCCTCACCACCCGACTGCGGGTGCCCGTGATCTCCACGGCGCGGGTCGACCCCGCCACCGTCACGAGCTACGACTCGCTCGGCGACCCGCAGTTCAAGGGCCGGACCTGCCTGCGGACCTCGGCCAACGAGTACAACCAGTCGCTCGTGGCCGACATGATCGCCAAGCGGGGCGAGGCGGCCACCCGCACGCTCCTCGAGTCGTGGATGGCCAACGATCCCGACATCATCAACTCCGACGGCGAGCTCCTCGCCGCCATCGCAGCGGGCGAGTGCGACCTCGGGCTGACCAACCACTACTACCTCGGCCGAGCACTCCTCGAGGACGACGAGTTCCCGGTGGCACCGGCCTGGCCCGACCAGGACGGCGCCGGGGCGCACGCCAACCTCTCGGGGGCCGGTGTGGTCACCTCCACCGACCGGCTCGACGATGCCATCGCCCTCCTCGAGTTCCTCACCTCCGTCGAGGGCCAGCAGTACTTCACCGTCGGCAGCGAGTTCCCGGCCAACCCCGAGGTGGCCCCCGACGAGCACATCGCCTCGTGGGCCGACGTGAAGCGTGACGCCATCGCGGTGAACGAGGCCGGCCCGCTCCTCGAGCCCGCCACCAAGCTGATGCTCGACGTGGGTTGGGACTGAGCGGTCCAGGTTGAGCGACCTCGCCGACGCCGCCACCCCGGCCCAGGCGGTCGCGCCCCGCCGGCGGCGGCGGGTGCCGGGCTGGACGATCCTGAGCACGGTGCTGGCGATCGCGGTGGTCGGGCCGCTCGTCGCCCTGCCGGCCAGCTTCATCGGGGCCCGCGATGCGTTCGACGACATCTCGCGCACCCTCCTCCCAACGGCGCTCCGCAACAGCGCCTTCCTCGGGCTCGGGGTCGGGCTCGGTTCGCTGGTGGTGGGCGGGGGCCTGGCCCTGCTCGTGTCGTTCTGGGACTTCCCCGGCCGGCGGTGGCTGGACTGGGCCCTCGTCCTCCCGCTCGCCATGCCCGGCTACGTGCTCGTGTTCGTGGTGCTCGGGTCCTACGGCCTGGCCAGCCCGCTGCACACGAACCTGTTCGGCGACGGGCTCCGCATCCCCGGCATCCGTACCTCGGGTGGGGCCATCGTCATCCTCACCGCGGTGCTGTACCCCTACGTGTACATCCTCGGGCGGAGTGCCTTCATCGGCCAGAGCCGTCAGTCGCTCGAAGCGGCGCGCACCCTCGGCCGCACCTACGGGCAAGCCGTGCGGCAGGTGGCCCTGCCCCTCGCCCGCCCCGCCCTCGCCGCCGGGGTGGCCCTCGCGGTCATGGAGGCGCTGGCCGACTTCGGCACCGTCGACCTGCTCGGCGTGCGGGCCCTGACGAGCGCCATCTACCGGGTCTGGTTCGGCACCTTCGACCAGGACTCCGCCCTCCAGCTGGCCACCATCCTCGTGGGGCTGGCCCTGCTGCTCGTGTCGGTCGAGCGGGTGTTCCGGGGCCGGGCCCGCTACCACCAGGCCCTCGGGCGGGGCGACGCCATCACCCCGAAGCCCCTGGTCGGCTGGCGGCGGTGGGCGGCACCGGTCCCCGGGATCGCGCTGCTCGTCGTCGTGTTCGCCCTTCCGGTCGCCCAACTGGGCGCCTGGGCTTGGGAGACGATCGCCGACGGCACCGTCGACCCGGGCATCGGCAAGGCGGCCCGCAACACCCTGCTCCTCGGTGTGATCACCGCTGTCGTCGCGGTGATCACCGCAACGACCATAGCCTACGGCCAGCGGGTGCACGGGTCCCGAGCCGGCACGGCGCTCACCCGCCTGGCCACCGTCGGCTACGCGGTCCCCGGCACGGTTGTGGCCGTGGCGGTGTTCGTCCCGCTCGTCGGCTTCGACCGCCGCTTCGCCGACTGGGCCGACGGCACCCTCGGCCTCGACACGGGCCTGATCTTCACCGGCACCATCCTCGGCCTGGTGGTGGCCTACGTCGTGCGCTTCCACGCGCTGGCGTTCTTCGCCATCGAGGCTCGCATGGGTCGCATCAGCCCCAACCTCGACGACGCCGCCCGTGCCCTCGGTGCCGATCGGGCCCGGGTGCTGGCCGACGTGCACCTACCGCTCCTGTGGCCGGGCATCCTCAGCGGCGCGCTGCTCGTGCTCGTCGAGGTGATGAAGGAGCTGCCGGCCACGGCGCTCCTGCGCCCCTTGGGCGGTGACACCCTGGCCATCACGGTGTGGGACGCCACCAAGGACTCACGGTTCGACGCGGCAGCCCTGCCGGCCCTCCTCGTGGTCCTGATCGGCCTGCTACCCGTGATCCTCCTCGTGCGCATGATGCGCAACGAGGGATGGGCCAGCGCGGCCGACCAGTTCTCCTGACTACCTCGAGTTAGGAGTTCCGGCCCCGGTTGGGCTTGCGACCGTGGTTGGCCTTCTTCTTGCGGGCCCGCAGGGTGGCCTTCTTGGTGCGCTTCGACATAGGGATGCCACGCTACCGGTGGGCCGGGACCGGCCCCAAACCCGGGCCGCTACGCCGTGTTGTGGGAGGAGGTCCAGGCGAGGAGGTCGTCGGCGGGCATCGTGTTGACGATGCGCTCCGGCTCGATGCCGTGGCGGGTGGCCTTGTCGCAGCCGTAGACCTGCCACTCGAGCTGGCCGGGGGCGTGGGCGTCGGTGTCGATCGACACCTTGCAGTCCCAGTCGAGGGCCAGGGCGAGGAGCTCGTCGGGCGGGTCCTGGCGCTCGGGCCGGCAGTTGATCTCCACGGCGGTGTCGAACCGGGCGCAGGCCGCGAACACGATGTCGGCGTCGAAGGTCGACTGGGGTCGCCCCCGGCCCACCACCTTGCGGCCCGTGCAGTGCCCGAGGATGTCGACGTGGGGGCTGGCCACCGCCATCACCATGCGCCGGGTCATCTCCGGCCCGGGCATCGAGAGCTTCGAGTGCACGCTGGCGATGACGACGTCGAGGCGCTCGAGCATGTCCTCGTCCTGGTCGAGGGAGCCGTCGACGAGGATGTCGACCTCCATCCCGGTGAGGATCCGGAACGGTGCAAGCTCCTCGTTGAGCGCGGCGATCTCGTCGAGCTGCTGCGACAGCCGCTCCCGGTTGAGGCCGTGGGCGATCGTGAGGCGGGGGGAGTGGTCGGTGACCACGAGGTACTCGTGGCCGAGTTCCATCGCGGTGCGAGCCATCTGCTCGGTGGAGGCGCCGCCGTCGCTCCACGTGGTGTGGGTGTGGCAGTCGCCCTTGAGCTGGGCCCGGAGCGCGGCGCCCTCGCCGATGGGCAGCTCGGTCTCGGCTTCGAGCTTGGCGAGGTACTCGTCGATGCCGCCGTCGAGGGTGAGGGCGATCACCTTGCCGGTGGAGGCGCCGATGCCGGGGAGCTCCTGCACCGTGCCCTCGGCGTGGCGGCGGGCGATCTCGTCGTCGCCCAGCTCCCGCACCAGGTCGGCGGCCTTCTTGTAGGCCATCACCCGGCGGCTCTCGGCCAGCGTGCGGTCGAGCAGGTACACCACCCGGTCGAGGGCGTCGGCGGGGGACATCGGCATCGCCCCACCGTACCGGCGCACCGCTCCGCTCCAAGGCCGGTTCGGGCGCTCCGCCGTGCCGTCGGTAGGGTCGTCGCCCTATGGAGCGGTTCGGTTTCGTCGGGCTCCCCAACGCGGGGAAGTCGTCCTTGTACAACGCGCTGGCCGGTGGCGGCGCGCTCGCCGCGCCCTACGCCTTCGCCACCACCGACCCCAACGTGGGCATGGCCAAGGTGCCCGACAAGCGCCTCGACGCCCTCGCCGAGATGAGCAAGAGCAAGAACGTGGTGCCCGCCACCGTGCAGTTCGTCGACATCGGCGGGCTGGTCGCCGGGGCCAGCAAGGGGGAGGGCCTCGGCAACAAGTTCCTCGCCCACATCCGCGAGGTCGACGCCATCGTCTTCGTGCTCCGGGCCTTCGAGGACGACGACGTGCCCGGCCCGTCCGACCCCCTCGAGCACCTCGGCATCGTCGAGCTCGAGCTCACCTACGCCGACCTCGAGACCACCGAGAGCCAGATCGAGAAGCGCCGCAAGGCGGCCAAGCAGGACAAGTCGATCGCCGAGGAGGTCGCCGCGCTCGAGGTGGCCAAGGGCCTGCTCGAAGCGGGCACGCCGCTCTACCGGGCGCCGCTCAGCGCGCTGTCGGCCGAGCAGCGCCGGCTCCTCAAGGGCTACTTCCTCCTCACCAACCGCCCGGTCATGGCGCTCGTGAACGTGGCCGAGGACCAGATCGACTCGATCCCCGAGGTCATCGCCCCCGTGCAGGCGGAGCTCGGCGACGCCGCTGCGGTCATCGGCATGAGCGTGCAGATCGAAGCCGAAGCAGCGATGCTCGACGCCGACGAGCGGGTGGAGATGCTCGAGGCCCTCGGGCTCGGCGAGGGCGCGCTGCCCACGTTCCTCAACACCGCCTACCAGCTCCTCGGCCTCCGCACCTTCCTCACCACGGGCGAGAAGGAGAGCCGGGCCTGGACCTTCCGGGCCGGCGCGAAGGCGCCCCAGTGCGCCGGCATCATCCACGGCGACCTCGAGCGGGGCTTCATCCGGGCCGAGGTGATCCGGTGGGACGAGCTCCTCGAGCTCGGCTCGTGGAACAAGGCCAAGGACGTCGGCAAGCTGCGCGTCGAGGGCAAGGACTACGTCGTCGAAGACGGCGACGTCATGGAGATCCGCTTCAACGTCTGAGCCTGCTGCCGGACCGCGGCCGGCCGGTACGGTCTGGCCATGGCCTGGTTGGTGCGGGACGAGGTGGTGCTCTGCAGCCTCGAGGTCGCGAACACGCGGGCGGCGCGGCGCAAGGGCCTGCTCGGGCGCGACGGGATCGATGGGGCGCTCCTCCTCCGACCGGCCCGATCGGTCCACAGCTTCGGGATGCGCTTCCCGCTCGACGTGGCGTGGTGTGACCGCGACCTGCGCGTCGTGCGCACCGCCGCCCTGCCCAGGAACCGCATGACCCGCACGGTGCTCCGGGCCCACTCGGTGTTGGAAGCCGAGGCCGGCGCCTTCGCTCGATGGAACCTGCGGGTGGGCGACCAGCTCGAGCTCGGGGCCGGCGACTGATGCCGCTGGTCCTCGTGGGCACGCCCATCGGCAACCTCGGCGACCTGTCGCCCCGCGCCATCGACGCGCTGGCGGCCGCCGACGCCATCTGCTGCGAGGACACCCGGCGCACCGGCAAGCTCCTCCGGCACGCAGGCATCGCCCGGGTGCCTCTAGTGGTGGTGAACGACCACACCGAGCGCGACGCCGTGGACGGCGTGCTGGGTCGGTTGGCTCGCGGCGAGCGGGTGGCGGTGGTGAGCGACGCCGGGATGCCCGGCGTGGCCGACCCGGGCGAGCAGCTCGTGCGGGCCGCCCTCGACGCCGGCCACACCGTGGAGGTGGTGCCGGGCCCGAGTGCGGCGATCACCGCGGCGGTCATCAGCGGGCTCCCGGCGGGCCGCTTCGTGTTCGAGGGATTCCTGCCCCGGAAGGGGTCCGGTCGCACCGAGCGGTTGCGAGAGGTGGCAGGGGAGCGCCGCACCGTCCTGCTCTACGAGGCGCCCCACCGAGTGGCCCGCACCTTGGCCGACCTCGCCGCGGCGTGCGGCGGGGATCGGCAGGTGGTGCTGTGCCGCGAGCTCACGAAGCTCCACGAGGAGACGTGGCGGGGGAGCCTGGCCGAGGCGATCGCTCGGGCCGACGACGTCGAGCCTCGCGGCGAGTACGTCATCGTCCTCGACGGCGCACCGGCCGCCGAACCGGCCGACGACGATGCCGTGCGGGACGCCGTCCAGCGCCACCTCGACGCCGGCCAGTCAGCCCGTGACGCCGCCGCCGCAGCGGCTACCGAGCTCGGCGTCGCCAAGCGCCGGGCCTACGCCATCGCCGTCGCCCTCACCGGCTGACGACGCTTCGGTCAGCCCTCCGTGAGGTGTCGGGCAGCGAGCTCGGGGGCGACGATGTTGATCAGCACGCCGGTGCCCTGCTCGAAGCCGGCCAGGCTGGTGAGCCTCGG
This sequence comes from Actinomycetota bacterium, assembly GCA_030852625.1. Lineage (GTDB taxonomy): Bacteria > Actinomycetota > Acidimicrobiia > Acidimicrobiales > VFJN01 > VFJN01. The sequence goes on along the minus strand of JALYWQ010000238.1, from coordinate 176 downwards.
CACGATGTGGACGTGCCAGTGGTACGGGCCCTCGTTGTGGTGGGGCGCGGTGTGGAACACGAGGTTGTAGGCCACCTCGCCGACCCGCTTGCGGAGCAGCTGGAGGGCGTCGCGGATGCCACGGCCCACCGCCACCACGTCGGCCGGCGTGGTGGCTTCGAGGTGCACCTCGTGGC
>JALYWQ010000228.1 GCA_030852625.1 Actinomycetota bacterium | reverse complement strand
ACGATCTGGGTGGCGAAGCCGGTGTGGAGGAGGAGCATGTCGCCCGGCTCCACCACCACCTGGTCGGCCGCCATCACCTCCTGCAGCGTGGCCAGGTCGACGGCTCGCCACTCGTCGCCGAGGTGGTGGCGCAGGTCGACGAGCACGCCTCGGCCCTGCACGCCGTGGGCCGCCATGTGCTCGAGGCCGAGGTGCTTGGCGAACGATCGGTGGCCGCTGCCGTCACCCAGCGCGTCGTCGGACGGGCCCACCAGGTCGGTGCCGGCGCGATAGCCGTTGTAGTAGACGGCCTCGTCGACCCCGTCACCGTCGGCATCGAACTCGGCGCCGACGTGGGCCAGCGAGTCCCACTGCGTGGAGTACTGCAGCGAGAGCGTGACGACGTCGTCGGCCCACACGTCCACGTACTTGGGGTCGCCGAAGTCGGGCATCTCGCTCATGCGGATGTTGAAGAACGTCCCCGGTGCGCCGTCCATGTCCTCGGTGGGAGCCAGCTTGGGCGGGTGGCGACGCTGGTTGAGCACGGTGCCGCCGGGGAGATCGAGCGGGAGGCTCAGGCTGAAGCTGATCCCGGCCTGCACCTCGGCCACGCCCTGGAGGACCTTCTCCGGGGTGAGCAGGTTGATGCGCCCCAGCTCGTCGTCGTCACCGAAGTCGCCCCACGTGGACCCCTCCGGACGCTGCTTCCACCGGCTCGTCACGCGTTGCACTGTACCGACCGGTCGGCGTAGCCTTGCAACAGCGGTTCGCGCACAGTGGAAACGACGTTTCCGCTCCTCGGGGAGGTCTCGACATGACGCAGAAGGACTTCGTCGTATCCGGCGACGGGCACCTGCTCGAGCCCGTCGACCTCTTCAAGACCCGCCTCCCGCAGCACCTGCGCGACCGGGCCGTGTGGGAGGAGGACTTCGAGCTCGACGAGCCCTGGGTCGAGGGCGGGGCGCGCGTCTTCCGCCGCCTCCACACCGCCGGCTACGAGGGCTGGACCATCTCCCGCTACCGCCAGACGAGCGGGCGCACCCCCGAGGGCGACCCGGAGCTGATCCTCGAGGACATGGCCACCGACGGGGTCGACGCCCAGGTGATGCACCCCAACCTGTCGCTCTTCGGCCTCTACTCCGACGATCACGAGCTCTCGATCGCCCACGCCCGCGTCTACAACGACTACGTGGCCGAGCGGTTCAGCCCGTACTTCGACCGCATCGTGCCCACGGCGCCGATCCCGCTCTCCGACGTCGCCGACGCCGTCGCCGAGATCGAGCGGACGCGCGAGCTCGGCTTCACCACCGTGCTCCTCCCGGCCACGCCGCCGCGCAACTACTACACCCGTGATCTCGACCCCGTGTGGGACGCCATCTCGGCGGCCGGCATGACGGTGTTCTTCCACACGCAGACGGGTGGGGTGAGCGTGAACGACACCGAGGCCACCACCCTCAAGGTGGTGCTCGAGAACGCCGCCCAGGTCAACCAGCCGATGACCGAGAAGGCGGCCGCCAAGCGGATGGTCACCCAGGCCGTCTACAGCACCCTCGCTCCGAGCCAGCTCATCTGCCAGCTCGTCGGCGGCGGCGTGCCCGAGCGCTACCCCGACCTGCACTTCTGCCTCATCGAGTTCAACGCCCACTGGTTGTCGTCGCTCGTGGGCGGGATGGACAAGTGCTAGGTCACCGGAATCGGCCAGGACGCCGATTGGTGGCTCGGCAAGTGGGACGACACCCGGCCCGCCGACGACCAGCCCGACATGGCGCAGCTGTTCCGCCTCAACGAGAAGTGGCCCTACCCGCTCATGCCGAGCGAGTACGTGAAGCGGCAGTTCCACGTGCAGTTCCAGGACGACCCGGTCGCCGTGGCCTGCCGCCACATCACCGGGCTCTCCACGATCGTGTGGGGCAACGACTACCCCCATGCCGAGGGCACCTTCCGCGGCAGCCAGCAGCTGATGCAGGAGCTCTTCGCCGGCGTGCCCGACGACGAGCGCAAGGCCATGGTCGGTGGCACCCTCGGCGGCGTCTTGGGGCTCCAGGCCCCGGTGAGCGCCTGACCGAGCACCGCTTCGACGGGCGGGTCGCCATCGTCACCGGCGCGGGGCGCGGGATCGGTCGCGCCTACGCCGAGCTCCTCGCCGCTCGCGGCGCGTCGGTGGTCGTCAACGACCTCGGCGGTTCGATGGAGGGCGCTGGCGCCGACGAAGGACCGGCCGCCGAGGCCGTCGCCGGGATCGTCCGCGCTGGCGGCGCGGCGGTGGCCGACGCCAACGACGTCTCGACCGAGGCCGGTGCTCGCGCCCTCGTCGAACGAGCGGTCAGCGAGTACGGGCGCACCGACATCGTCATCAACAACGCCGGGATCATCCGGTGGGCGGGCTTCCCCGACATCGCCACCGAGAACCTCGAGCAGCACCTCGCCGTGCACGTGGGCGGCTCGTTCCACACCACCCAGGCGGCCTGGCCCCACTTCGTCGAGCAGGGCTACGGGCGGGTGGTGATGACCACCTCGTCGGGGATGCTC
>JALYWQ010000204.1 GCA_030852625.1 Actinomycetota bacterium | reverse complement strand
TGTTGCTCGGCGAGGAGGCGGGAGGTCTCCGCCGTCGAGCCCGACACGTGGGCCGAGACCGCGGTGATCTGCTGGTTGAGACCGACGACGGCCTGCTGCACGGACGCCAACGCCCCGCTGGTCTGCTCGAGGACCGAGATGACCTCGTCGACCCGCCGGGTGTTGGCCTCCACCCGCACTTCGGCTTGGCGCTCCCAGGCATCCTGGTGAGCGAGGAGGCGGCCAGCCAGGCCGTCGCCATCGGCGTCGAGGGCCGCGACGAGGGAGCCGAGCTCGCCGACGACCCGGGCCCGCACCTCGTCGGTGAGGTCGTCGATGGCGCGCGAGGTGCCGTCGCTGAAGGCGCCGATGCGGTGCTTGAGCTCGGCTCGCAGAGACGCGCTGAGGGCGGTGAGGCGGTCGTCGACCACGGCTCGCACGCCGACCTCGATCTCGTCGAGCCGTGCCGTCAGCTCCTCGCGGAGGTCGGTGACCTGCTCCCGCACCCGGGCCAGGTCACCCGCAGTAGCGCCGGCCGGGGAGGCGCCTCGTTCGCGATCAGGTCCGGCGCGGCCGGCGCGGTCCTCCGGCCCGAAGTCCGGGGTCACCTCGACGTCGGTGGCTGCCCGCCACGGTGGGTCTTGATCGCTCACAACGATCGGGGATGCTATCCCTCGGCCTCCGCCGGATCGCCGGGGCCTGCGGACCGGGTTCCGAGGCGCCGCGCGACTATCGGCACGAACCGTGCCGCATTCGGCCGTCAGGCGTGGTTGGATGTGCGCATGCAAACGGGGGGAACGCGCAACAACCAGGGACGGCCGGCCTTCGGTGGGGTCATCGGGCGGACGTACGCCGACTCCACCCCGTGGTGGCCACCGTTGCCCTCGGCCCCCGACGGTGCCCCGAACGTGGTGCTCGTGCTGCTCGACGACGTGGGGTACGCGCAGTTCGGCTGCTACGGCTCCGACATCGCCACCCCGACGTTCGACCGGCTGGCCGCCGAGGGCCTCCGCTACACGAACTTCCACACCACCGCGCTGTGCTCCCCCACCCGGGCCTGCCTCCTCACCGGTCGCAACCACCACTCGAACGGGGTGGCCCGGGTCGTCGACCTGGCCGCCGGCTTCCCGGGCTACAACGCCACCATCCCGCGAGAGAACGGGTTCCTGTCGGAGATCCTCCGCGACGTGGGGTACGCCACCTTCGCGGTCGGGAAGTGGCACCTCGCTCCCCTCGCCGAGACAGCCAACGGCAGCCCGCGCGACAAGTGGCCGCTCGGCCGCGGCTTCGACCGCTTCTACGGGTTCATGGAGGGCGAGACCGATCAGTTCCACCCGTCGCTGGTGCACGACAACCACGCCGTCGATCCCCCGCGCACCCCAGAGGAGGGGTACCACCTCACCGAGGACCTGGCCGACCACGCCATCCAGTACGTGCGCGACCTGCGGGCGGTGTCGCCCGACAAGCCGTTCTTCCTGTGGTTCACCCCGGGGGCCTGCCATGCGCCCCACCAGGCGCCGCGGGCGCACATCGATCGCTACCGCGGCCACTTCGACCAGGGCTGGGACGTGTGGCGCACTGAGGTCTTCGAGCGGCAGCTGGCCGCCGGCGTGCTGCCGCCCGGCACCGAGCTGTCGGAGCGGCCCAGCTGGGTGCCGGCGTGGGACTCGTTGTCGGCTGATCAGCAGCGCCTCTACGCCCGGATGATGGAGGTGTTCGCGGCCTTCCTCACCCACACCGACGAGCAGGTGCAGCGCCTCGTCGACCACCTCACCGAGCTGGGCGAGCTCGACGACACGGTGTTCGTGGTGATGAGCGACAACGGAGCGTCAGCCGAGGGCGGACCCGGCGGGCTGTTCAACGAGCAGTACTTCTTCAACTTCGTGCCCGAGAGCCTCGAGGAGAACCTGGCCCGCATCGACCAGCTCGGCTCGCCGGGGTCGTTCAACCACTACCCGTGGGGCTGGGCGTGGGCCGGCAACACGCCGCTCAAGCGGTTCAAGCGCGACACGCACGAGGGTGGCGTGGCCGACCCGCTGATCGTGCACTGGCCGGACCGGATCGGCCGACCGGGTGAGACCCGGCGGCAGTACGTGCACGCCATCGACCTCGTGCCCACGCTGCTGGAGGCCATCGGCATCGAGCCGCCGACCACCATCGCGGGCGTGGAGCAGACGTCGTTCGAGGGCACGAGCTTCGCTCCCTCGCTCACCGACGGGTCGGTGCCCGGCGACCACGTGACGCAGTACTACGAGATGCTCGGCTCACGGGCGCTGTACCACGACGGGTGGAAGGCGGTGGTGTTCCACTCCACGCCGTTCCTCGCCTACGACGGCAGCGACCTGAGCCACGACTTCGACGACGACGTGTGGGAGCTGTACCACGTGGCGGAGGACTTCTCGGAGGTCCACGACCTGGCCGCCGAGCGTCCGGACAAGCTCGAGGAGCTCAAGGCCCTGTGGTGGTCGGAGGCCGAGCGGTTCCAGGTGCTCCCGCTCAACAACCAGCCGGGACGGTTCACCGACACCCGCTACCGCCGCCAACGCCACGAGCTGCTGCCGGGGGTCGGCCCGCTGGCCGAGGCGGTGGCCCCACACCTGAAGCGCCGCGGCTACACGATGGCCGCCGAGCTGGTGGTGGCCGATGGCCCGGTCGACGGTGTCCTCGTGGCCCACGGTTGCCACTCCGGCGGCTACGTCCTCTTCGTGCGCGACCGCAGGCTCCACTTCACCTACAACTGGCTGGGCACCACCATCACCACCGTGTCGGCCAGCGAGCAACTCCCACTCGGACCGCTCGTGGTCACCGCGGTGTTCACGCCGTCGGCCGACAAGCTGAGCGGCACCCTCGAGCTGTTCTACGGCGATGTGCCCATGGGCCAGGGCCACATCCCGCACACCACGCCGCTCAGCTACGGGGTGACCGGCTTCGCGGTCGGCTTCCAGGTGGGCGGTCCCATCGAGCCCGGCCTGATCGGACGGTGCGACATCCCCGACGGCGTGCTGCGACGGGTCGTGATCGAGACAGCGTCGCGCGCCGCCGACCCGACCGGCTCGAGCGAGCGAGTCGACCTCGCCACCCAGTAGCGCCTCGTCGGCCGTCGGCACTCAGGCCAGGGTCTTCAGGCGGGACACCGCTTCGGTGAGCACCTCGGTGCGCTTGCAGAAGGCGAAGCGCACCAGCGACCGCCCGGTGGCGGGATCGGCGTAGAACACCGAGCTGGGGACGGCCACCACGCCGCACCGCTCCGGGAGCGAGCGGCAGAAAGCCATGGCGTCGTCCTCGCCGATCGAGCGGACGTCGACGGTGGCGAAGTAGGTGCCCTGGGGC
>JALYWQ010000169.1 GCA_030852625.1 Actinomycetota bacterium | reverse complement strand
GCTCACCACCGCGCGCGCCCTGTTCGTGGGCGACGCCGCCGCCGCCACCGACGCCATGACCGGCGAAGGCATCGGGCAGGCGCTGCTCACCGGGGTGCTGGCCGCCCGTTCGATCCTCGAGGGGGGCGACGCCGCCAACGTGACCGCGAGCTACCGGAAGGCTGTCGACCACGCCCTCGTCGCGGACCACAAGATGTCGCTCCTCCTGGTCCGGGCCCTCCGGCACCGCAAGGGGGCCCGGGCCGGGGTCCGCATCGCCGGCCTGACCGGCTGGACCCGGCGCAACTTCGCCCGCTGGCTGTTCGAGGACTACCCCCGTGCGCTGATCGTGACGCCGCGCCGCTGGCGCCGCGGCATGTTCACCGGCCCCGGGGCCTTCCGCTCCCGCTGACGCGACGTTCACCGCCGGGCAACAAGCTCGAAACGCGGGTTCCGTAGGTTGGCCCCATCAACCCGAGTGACCGTCGACCTCCACCGGCGGGCCGGGTTGCGTCTGGCACACGCGGCGGTGTCGCCACGACGACGTGGGGCCGACGCACCTCTCCCCCGAGGTGCGCCGGCCACCACGTTCTTGCACCAGGACTGCTACAACCGGGGGCTATGCGCACCCGCTTGACCGACATCCTCGAGATCACCCACCCCGTCATGCTCGCCGGCATGGGCGGCGTGTCGTACCACCGCCTGGTCGCTGCGGTCAGCGAAGGGGGCGGGTTCGGGTGCATGGGCGCGTCGTCGATGGGCGACGACCGCATGGTGGAGGAGATCGCCAAGGTCCGAGAGCTCACCGACAAGCCCTTCGGCGTCGACCTCCTCACCGCCGCGCCCGGTGACCTCGCCGCCAAGGTCAACATGCTCGCCGACGGCGGAGCGAGGGTCTTCGTGGCCGGGCTCGGCATCCCCCGCGACGTGATCGAGCTCTGCCACTCCCGCAACGTGCTCGTCGCCAGCATGTGCGGCAAGGTCCGCCACGCCATCGCCGCCGTCGAGGCCGGCTGCGACATCGTCGTCGCCCAGGGCACCGAGGCCGGCGGCCACACCGGCAAGATCGCCACCCTCGCCCTCGTGCCGCAGGTGGTGGACGCCGTGGGCGAGAAGGTGCCGGTGGTCGCCGCCGGCGGGATCGTCGACGGCCGGGGCATGGCCGCCGCCCTGTCGCTCGGCGCCGACGGCATCTGGGTCGGCACCCGCTTCATCGCCACCCCCGAGGCCCACTCCACGCCGGGCTACAAGGACGCCCTCCTGCGCACCAACGAGGACGGCACCGTCGTCACCAAGGTGTACACGGGCAAGACCTGCCGGGTGATCGAGAACAGCTACACCCGGGCCTTCGACGAGGCCGGCGGCGAGGCCGAGCCGTTCCCGATGCAGTTCATCAAGTCGGTGCAGGACGGAGCCAACCACATGGGCGCCGACGAGGATGCCGACGGTGTCGACCCCGACCGGGAGTTCTGGCCTGCCGGCCAGGGCGTCGGCGCCATCCACGAGATCGTGCCGGCCGCCGACCTCGTGGAGCGCTTCGTCAAGGAAGCCGAGCAAGCCCTCGGCAAGGCCACCGCCTACTCCGCCTGACGCGAAGACGCCGCCGGCCTACGGACCGACGATGAGTGGGAGGCGTTGGACCAGCCGCTCGAGGCGACTCTCCACCGACGGCGCCATCGCGTAGTGCGCCAGCGCGTCCCGACGCTCCTCGTGAGTGAGGCGGTTGGTCGGGATCGGAACAGGTTCGAACCACAGGTGGGCGTTGGCGGCGGAGACCGCCTCGGCCACGCGCTGGTCCGCGAGCACCTTCCGGAGGGCGCTCGCCAGTGCCTCCGGATGTCGGGTCATGGTGATGGCCAGGTCGTCGGCGCCGTGATCACTGGTGCGATACGCGAGGCGGCGAAGGAAGCGGGCGACGAGGTGGCTCGGCCAGGTCAGCGCCAACCAGAGCAAGGCTCCACCGCTCTCGCGTGCCCGCCGCCGGAACCACCCGTGGAACCCGCTGGCTCCCGAGCTCGCCGCCAGGACCATCGTCTGGAGGGCCGCGTCCAGTCGCTTGACCTCTGCGAACTGGACGGCCATGACGGCCTCGAGCTCGTCCAGCGTGAGCGTCTCGATCAGCCCGGTCGTGAGCACCACCAAGGTCCGGCGCCCTGCACCGACGGTGAGCGCGTTCGGCGCAGCCTCATCGACGATCGCCATGATCGGTAGCGAGGGGAGATCGGCGGCGATGGCCAGTTGTGCCGCGAGGTGGTCGACCCGAGGGATCTCGCCCGGATGCAGCAGCGTCGCTCCGATCGCCCGGAAGGTGCGGGAGGCCACCCACCGCATCCGGTAGGCGATGAAGCAGGACGCGACCACGGCCGACATCAAGCCGCCGACGATGGCGAAGGGCACGAACGACGGTGGCGGCTCCCCCTCCTCGTTCCAACCGCTCCAGAAGTAGAGCGTCACGGGACCACCGAGGACGAGGCACAGGTTGAGCCACGCGGCGCCCGCGAGCACGGCGATCCGACGCCGGTTGCGCCGGCGAACCTCATGGAGCAGCACCCGTTGACCGTACCGAGGCCCGGTTCCACCGCCCATGGGCCAATCAGCCCAAATCGCCAGCCTCAGATCACATTGGGCAGGTCGGCGCTATCCGAGACGCGGCGGTGCGCCCAGGGGTGCCTGGGCGTTGCTTGGTGGGTTGGTTCATCGG
>JALYWQ010000166.1 GCA_030852625.1 Actinomycetota bacterium | reverse complement strand
GGTGTGATGCCGCCGTTCTCCGCGATCTCGGCCACGTCGACGAGCACCTGGTCGAGCGTGCGGGCCAGCAGGTCCTGGAGCTCGGCCGCCGTGGCCACGGCACGGAACTCGGCGTCGCGATCCCGCTGGGCATCGCGGCCGAGCGCGATCTCCATGGTCCAGAACCGCAGGGCACCGCACACATGCGTGACGATGACGGCAGCGGAGTTGGTGTGGTCGCCGGCGGGCTTGGTGTTCACGAGCTCGTCGCCGAAGCGGTGCACGAGGATCGCCAGTTGGCGGAACCCCCTTCGGAGGAAGACCTCGATCGTGGAGGGGGCGAGCTCCATCAGTCGTCCAGCTCGGCGGCGATCCGCTTCGGCGCGATGAACAGGAAGCTCGTGCGCACCAGCTCGGCGACGTCGTCCCAGTCGGTGCCCTTCCCCGCCAGCCGCACACCGACCCAGCCCTTGCTGCCGACGTAGTCGGGAAGGAAGAAGCGGTCGGGGTCGGCGAGCAGCGCGGGCCGCTCGTCGGGGTCGGCCTTCATGGTCGCCTGGCTGCCGTCGTCGGCCATCGAGGCGAACATCTTCCCGGGACCGCCCGGGTCCTTGCCGATCCGGAACGTGGGGTGACCCCACGCCTCCCGCTCGTAGGTGGACGGCAGGGCCAGGCAGATGGCCCGGAACCTCGTTGCGGGATCCTTCTTGGCCGGCACGCCGCCGAGGCTAGGAGCTCAGGCGGCTCGCCAGCAGCCGGTTACGTGGTCGTCGACCACGCCGGCCGACTGGAGGAACGAGTACACGATCGTCGGACCCACGAAGCGGAAGCCGAGCTTCTTCAGGTGCTTCGACAGGACGACGGCCTCCGGCGAGAACGGGATCACCTCGTCCTTCACCTTCGGCCGCACGGTGCCAGCGGGCCGGGCACCCATCGTCCACACCAGCTCGTCGAGCGTCCGCCCCGACTCGTGCAGCTCGAGGATGGCCCGGGCGTTGCCGATGGTGGCCTCGATCTTCCCCCGGTGGCGGACGATGCCGGCATCGCCGAGGAGCCGGTCGATCTCGCGGTCGCCATAGCCGGCGACGGTCTCGATCTCGAAGCCGTCGAAGGCGGCCACGAACGCTGGCCGCTTGCGGAGGATCGTGATCCACGCCAGCCCGGCCTGGAACCCTTCGAGCGAGAGGAGCTCGAAGAGCGCCCGCTCGTCGTGCATGGGCGTGCCCCAGTCGTCGTCGTGGTAGGCGACGTAGGTGGGGTCGTCGCCGCACCACCAGCAGCGCTGCTTCCCATCGGCCCCGGTGACGAGCGACATCACACCGCGGCGACGCCACCGTCGGGCGCCAGGCAGTTGCCGGTGACGTAGCCCGACGCGTCGGAAAGGAGCCACACGATGGACTCCGCGATCTCGGGCGGTTCGCCGAGCCGGCCCATCGGCGACCGCCTGCCCATCTGCTCGAGCACGGCGGGATCGCTCCCGCTGAAGGCCTCGAGCATCGGGGTGCGCACGCTCCCCGGAAGCACGGCGTTGACGCGGATGCCCCGGCGGGCCTCCTCGATGGCGGCCGTCTTCGTGAGCCCGATCACGCCGTGCTTCGACGCCGAGTAGGCCGCCAGGCCGGGGACACCCATCCGGCCCGCCGCGCTGGCCACGTTCACGATGGAGCCGCCGCCCCCGGCGCGCATGGCCCGGAGCTGGGCGCGCATGCAGAAGTAGACGCCGTCGAGGTTCACCGCCATGGTCTGCCGCCATCCGGCCGTGGTGCTGTCGGCCAGCTCGGCGTAGCTGCCGGAGGTGCCGGCCACGTTGGCAGCCAGGTCGAGCCGTCCGTGGTCGGCCACGATGGCGGCGACGAGCGCGTCGACGGCGCCCTCGTCGGTGACGTCGAGCGGTGTCACCCCGTCGCCCGACGCGAGGTCGGCGGCGACGACGGTGGCGCCACGGTCCCGAAGCAGCGTGACGGTTGCGGCACCGATGCCCGATGCGCCGCCGGTGACGATCGCGATCTTCCCCGTGAGGTCGGCGTCAGCCACCGATGAACACCTCCGGCTCCTCGGTGATCATGATCACCATCTTGGGCAGGTCGAGGATGCGGTCCTCGTCGGGTTGCATCTTGGCCGCGTACTCGGGTGTCTGGAGCATGGCCATGAAGTCCTTGAAGGAGTCGAACCACTGCACGGCCATGCCGTCGAACTCCTCGCCCTGGTAGAGCGCCCCGTCGTAGTCGGCCAGCACCCGGTGGTGTTGCTCGTAGCGGCGGACGTAGTGCGCGAACACGGGCTCGTCGGCGATCATCCGGCCGTGAGCCCGCCACTCGGCGTGGAACTCCTCCCGACCCAGCCGGGGGTTGCGCTTCACGAGGACGGTGAGCTTGATCATGCGGTCGCTCCCATCAGGCGATCCAGTGCCCGCAGTTGACGCCGAGGCTCTGCCCGGTGACCGGCTTCGACAGGTCCGACGCGAAGAACAGCACCGAGCCCGCGATCTCGCTGGAGTGGGGCAGGTACTTGAGGCAGGTCTCGTCGGCCAGCTCCTTGTAGACCTCCTCGCCGGAGATCCCCCGCTGCTCGCCGAGGTGGTTGAGGTACCACTCCACCTTCGGCCCGTAGATGTAACCGGGGTGGATGCTGTTGACCCGGATGCCGTGCACGCCGAGCTCGGTGGCCAACGCCTTGCTGGCCGTCTCGAGGGCGCCCTTCGACGTGGCGTAGGCCCCGAAGGTCGGCTCGATCTTCTTGGCCGACATCGAGTTGACCATCACGATGTGGCCGCCACCCCGCTCGATCATCGCCGGCACGGCGGCCTTGGTCATCTGGAGGGTGCCCCACAGGTTCACCTTGGTGGCCTTGCCGAAGTCGTCGAGGGTGGAGTCCATGAAGGCCTTGCGGTTCCCGTCCCGGAAGGCGTTGTTCACGAGCACGTCGACCCCACCGAACCGCTCGACGGCGGCGCTCACCGCGGCGGCGCACGACGCCTCGTCCGTGATGTCGAGCCGCACGGGCTCGGCCTTGCGACCGAGGGCCCGCACCTCCTCGGCCACCGCCTCGCAGTTCTCCAGCGTTCGGGCACCGAGCACGAGGTCGGCACCGTGCTCGGCGAAGAGCACCGCGATGTCACGCCCCATCCCGGGGCCGATCCCCGACACGATGGCCACCTTGCCTTCGAGCAGCATCTGCGTTCCCTTCAGTCGTTGACGAGCGGAGCGATCTCCGCCGCGAAGCCGGCGATCTGGTCGCACAGCTCCTCGGCCGATCGGCTGACGAAGCCCACTTGCACCTGGTCGACCTCGAGGTCGCGGTAGGTGCGGAGGTAACCGGCGATCTTCTCGGCCGAACCGCGGACGCAGCGCCCGAGCTCCGGCGGCGGGTCGCCGAGGTAGAGCGGACCCGACAGCGCGCCGATGGTGAACGGCCCGGTGCGGCCGGCCGTCTCCCGCTTGGCGCGCACGTAGGCGATCCCGTCGGCCATGCCGCCCTCCGGCGGGCCCTGCGGGAGCCAGCCGTCGCCCCGCTCAGCGGCTCGGCGCATGGCGGGGATGGATGAGCCGCCGACCCAGATCGGGAGGTGCTCCTGCACGGGGCGGGGCCGAGCACCGAGCCCGTCGAAGCTCCAGCTCGGGCCGTGGTGCGAGGGCGCCTCGGCATCGAAGGCGGCACGAACGGCGTCGATGGCCTCGTCGAGCAGACGACCCCGTTCGGCGAACGGCACGCCGAGGGCGTCGAACTCCCCCTCCACATGGCCTGCGCCGACCCCGAGGATCGCCCGTCCTCCCGACAAGGCGTCGAGCGTCGCCCAGGCCTTCGCGGCCACCAGCGGGTGACGGTAGGCCAGCACGTAGACGTGGCTCAGCAGCCGCACCCGCTCGGTGACGGCGGCGAGGTACGAGAGTGTGGCGATGGTGTCCCACCACTCGGTGCTCATCGTGCCGGCCTTGTCGGCCGGGATCGCCACGTGGTCGCACACCGCCACGTAGTCGAAGTCGGCCGCCTCGCACGCTTGGGCCACCTGCACCAGCTCGCCCACACCGGCGTCTCGCTCCCACGGCTGCACGAACGCCGTCGACTGCGACTGGATCGGCAGCTGGAGCCCGAAGGCGAGAGGGGCGGCGCTCACTAGAACACGTTCTAGTTCAGCGCGGCCGGCCCTGCCGACCGCGTCAGCCGGGGGGCTTGATGCCGGTGACGCCCCAACTGATCTGGCGGGCCATGGAGTCGCGCACGTCGGCGGTGCGGATGCCCCAGAACTCGAAGCCGTACTGGTGGGCGGCCACGTGGGCGAGCATCGACACGAGGATGCCGGCCGAGGCCATGGGGTCGAGCCCCGAGGGGAGCCGGCCCTCGGTCTGCGAGTGGCGCACCACGTCGGCGAGGGCGTTGGTGATGTCGTTGAGGAGGTGGACCCGGATGTTCTGGAACCGGCGGTCACCCTCCTCGGTGGCCAGGTCCATCACGCGCAGCACGGGGCGGTTGTCGTCCCAGAACTGGAGGAAGGCGTCCACGAGCGCCAGCGCGGTGTCGTAGGCGGCCCGGCCCTTCCAGGTGCCGGTGGTGATGATGCGGGGGAGGTGCTGACCCTGCTGGGCCATCTCCTCGGCCAGCACGAGGATCGCCGCCTCCACGTCGGCGAAGTACTGGTAGAAGGTGGCCGGCGACGTCCCGGCGTCGCGGGCGATGTCGATCACCTTCACGTCGCGGTAGCTGGTGACGTCGAGCATCTCTCGCGTGCAGTCGAGCAGGCGCTGCCGGGTGGCTCGGCCTCGGCGACCGGGCACGCGGCCGTCGGCGGCGCGCAGCTCTTCGTCGTCGTCCTCGGACAGGGTCTCGCTGCGCAGGGGGGTCACGTCAGCCATCGAGCCAGGCTACCGACGGCCCTGACGCAGTGTCAGGTGCCGGCGACGGCTCGGTCGCGCAACTGGAACTTGAGAACCTTGTTCGACGGGTTCATCGGCAGCTCGTCGACGACCTCGACGCGAGCCGGCACCTTGTAGTTGGCCATGTTGCCCTTGGCCCACGTGATGATCTCGTCGGGATCGGGCGTGGTGCCGGTGGCGGCGACGACGAAGGCCACGCCCACCTCGCCCATGCGTTGGTCGGGCACGCCGACCACCGCCACCTGGGCGATGTGCGGATGGGCGAGGAGCAGGCTCTCGATCTCGGCCGGGTAGGCGTTGAACCCGTTGACGATGTACATGTCCTTCTTGCGGTCCGTGATCTTGAGGTAGCCCCGCTCGTCCATCGTGCCGATGTCGCCGGTGTGCAGCCACCCGTCGGCGTCGATGGCTTCCGTCGTCTGCTCGGGGTCCTCGAAGTAGCCCTGCATCACGTTGTAGCCCCGCACCACCACCTCGCCCGGCTCGCCGCGTGGCACCTCGTTGCCGTCGTCGTCGACCACCAGCACCTCCACGCCGGGGATGGCCCGACCCGAGGTGGTGGCGATCGTCTCGTCGTCGTCCTCGTGGCGACACATGGTGGCGATGCCGCAGGCCTCGGTGAGGCCGTAGCCGGTGATGACGGTCTCGAACCCGAGCTTCGATCGCATGTCGGCCACCAGCGACACCGGGATGGCCGCCGCGCCGGTGACGGCGAGGCGGAGGCTGGCCAGCGCCTCGAGGTCGAGGTCGGGGTGGTTGAGGAACGTCTGGTAGATCGCGGGCGGCCCGGGGATCATCGTGATCCGGTGCTCGGCCACCATGGCCATGGCGGTGGGGATGTCGAAGACGGCCTGCGGCACGATCGTGGCCCCAACGGTGAGGGCGGCGACGATGCCGGCCTTGTACCCGAAGGCGTGGAAGAACGGGTTGATCACGAGGTAGCGGTCGTCGTGGCGGAGCCCGACCACGTTGGCCCAGTCGGCGAAGGCCCGGAGGGCGGCGCCGTGGGTGGAGAGCACGCCCTTCGGGTTCCCGGTGGTGCCGGAGGTGAAGAGGATGTCGGCCAGGTCGTCGGGGCCCAGCGCGGCGACGCGCTCGTCGACCACTGCGGGATCGACGTCGGCGCCGTCGGCGAAGAAGTCGGCCGCCGATCGCATGCGGTAGGGGCGTTCGCCGGCCGGTACCTCGCCGCGCAGCACGACCACCTGCTCGAGGTCGGGGAGCTCGTGGCCGTCGAGCATGGCCACGTAGTCGTTGCCGAGGAACCCGTGCACCGTCACGAGCACCTTGGCCCGGCTGGTGCGGAGGATGTAGGCGGCCTCGGTCCCCTTGTAGCGGGTGTTCATCGGCACCACCGCGGCGCCGGCCGACTGCAGGCCGAGGAGCGACACCACCCACTCGTGGATGTTCGGTGACCAGATGGCCACACGGTCGCCGGGCTCCACGCCGGCGGCGATGAACGCCCGAGCGACCTCGTCGACGGTCGCCGCCAGCGTCGTGAAGGACAGTCGGGCGTCGCCGTCGACGATGGCCTCGGTGTCGCCGAACCGTCGCGCGGCATCCCGGAGCAGGTTGGGGATGGTCCCCCACTCGAGGTCGCCCCGCAGCCCGGTCTCGCCGTCGTGTCCGTCCATGCTCAGCCTCCCCATCGGGCGAGGAGGTCGTTGGTGGTGACGATGGTGGCGAGGAGCGCGAGGGTGCCGTCGATCATGGCGTCGGCGTACTCCGGCGGCACGCCGCACACGGCGTCGCGAGGCAGCACCACGTCGTAGCCGAGGTTCACGCAGTCCATCACGCAGTTGGTGACGGCGATGTTCACCGACACGCCGGTGACCACCACGGTGCGGATCCCGAGGTTGCGCAGCACGGGATCGAGGTCGGTGCCGGCCATGGGGTTGAGCCCGTGGGTGCGGGTGAGGACGAGGTCCTCGGGCTCGGGACCGAGCTCGGGCATCACCTGCACCGCAGCGCTGCCGGGCTCGAGGCCCTTCGGCGACTTCTGCACGCCGGCGAACAGCCGGGCGTTGCGGTTGGCCCCCTTGCCGTCGGCCCGGCGGTACGCGGTGCAGTGCACCACCTGCACCCCGGCGGCGCGGGCGACCGGGAGGAGCTTGGCCAGGTTCGGCAGGAGCTCCCGCTGGGCCTCCTCGGCCAGTGCCGGAAGTACCGATGACGACCCGACCACGCCCTGCTGCGTCTCCGAGGTGATGATCGCCGTTCGAGCTGGATCGAGCAGCGCGGCGAGGTCGACCGGCATGGGTCGAGACCGTATCTGACGGACCGTCAGGAGCGCTGGGCTGCTCAGCGCTTGGTCAGGATCTCCCACGTGGCGGCCAGCTGATCACCGGGTGACGGCCGGCGTCCGAGAGCCCCCACGTGCACGAAGCCCACGCCGGCGTAGTAGAGGACCTTCGCTCGCACGTCGGCGTCGTCGTCGTCGAAGCCCAGGGCGACGAACGCCGCCTTCACCTGTCCGAAGAGCAGGCGGTCGGCTTCGCGGATGGCGGCACGAGCCCGATCGTCGTCGTGGGCCCAGTTGCGCATGGCCCGGATCAGGTTGCGGTTCCGGCGATCGCTCAGGATCCCCATCGCGCCGAGCATCACGGCCTCGGCGTCGGCATCCGGTTCGAGGTCACCGGGCAGGTGGGCGGCCTCCTCGGCCCAGCGCTTGGCCAGCGCCCCGTGGAAGGCGTCGATGTCGACGAAGTGCCAGTAGAAGCTGCCCTTGGTGACGCCGAGACGCTCGCAGAGCCGCTGGATCTTCACCCCACCGATGCCTTCGTCGACCATGATCTCGAAGGCCGCTCGGATCCAGTCGTCGGCGCTCAGCCGAGTGGAGGCAGCGGCGTCGCTGGCCTTCGGGGTGGAGGGCGCCATCGGTCAAACCCTACCGACAGGTATGGCGGCACGGCGGCACCGGGCTCAGGCGGCGGAGAACGAGATGAGGCCGCGGAGGTTCTTGCCGGCGCGGAGGTCGGCGTAGCCGTCGTTGATCCGCTCCAGCGGGTAGCGCTGGGTGACGAGCTCGTCGAGGAGCAACTGGCCCTGCTCCCAGAGCCGGAGCAGGCGCACGATGTCGCGCCGGGGGTTGGCGTTGCCGAAGATGCAGCCCACCAGCTCCTTGCGGTTCATCGTGAGGTCCCACAGGTTGAGGTCGACCTTGCCCTGCGACATCGGCGCCACCGCGGTGACCACGGCCCGCCCGCCCTTGGCCACCAGGCCGAGGAGCGGGGCGATGAGGTCGCCGGTGGCGACACCGGTGGTGAGGATGGCCTTCTCGGCGTTGGCCCCCCACGTGACCTTGTTGACGATCGATGCCGCCTGCTCGATCGACGACGCGGTGTGGGTGGCGCCGAACGTCGTCTCGGCCGCCTCCCGCTTCCACTCCACCTCGTCGACGGCGACGATGTTCCGGGCACCCGCGATGCGAGCCCCCTGCACCGCGTTCATGCCGATGCCACCGAGGCCGACGACCACGACCGTGTCGCCCGGCGTCACCCCTGCCGCGTAGACCGCGCTCCCCCACCCCGTGGTGACGCCGCACCCGAGCAGGGCCGCGGTCTCCAACGGGATCCACGGATCGATCTTGATGCACGACGCCTCGTTCACCACGGTGTGCTCGGCGAAGGTGCCGACGCAGCACATCAGGCCGAGGTCCTTGCCCTCGGCGTCGTGGTGGCGACTCGTCATGTCGCTGATCTGGCGACCGGTGAGCGCGAACTGCCCCAGGTCGCAGAGGTGCTGCTGCCCCTTGGCACAGGGCTGGCAGCGGCCGCAGGCCGGGATGAAGCTCAGCACCACGTGGTCGCCGGCCTGGAGGCTGCGGACCTCGGGCCCCACCTCGACCACCTCGCCGGCCGCCTCGTGGCCGCCCACCATCGGGAACACCATCGGCGCGAACGACGGGTCCGGGAGCATGTCGCCGGTGACGAGGTGCTCGTCGGAGTGGCACAGGCCGGCGCCGGCGATGCGCACGACGACCTCCCCGTGCTTCGGTGGGTCGAGGTCGATGTCCTCGATGCTCCACTCGGTGTTGATCCCTCGCAGCACCGCTGCTCTCGTCTTCATGGCTCTCCCTCGTCGCTCCCCTCGCACCGTACGACACGGTATGGATGGAGGGCGCCTTGGGAGATCAGACGGTGGGCGCCAGGTTGCTGAAGGCCCGCTCGAGGTCCTCGGCCTGCTGCTCGTCGTCGAGGTGGCGCCGGCCGGCGAGCACCCAGTCGTCGGCGTACTCGCCCCGCACGTTGCCGTGGTCGTCCACCAGCCACACCATGGCCAGCCGCCGAGGCACCTTCACCGGGCCGTCGACCCGCACGTAGGTGCCGAAGACGAGGTCCCAGATCGGCGTGGTGACGCCGTGGTTCTGCATCGGGTGGCCGAAGTGGTGGTGGAAGTGGTGACGCCGCACCCACCGCTCGTAGGGGTTGGCGATGGGGCGACGGTGGGCCCGCCAGTGGATCCACTCGTAGAAGCCGAAGCCGGCCACCCAGCCCACGCCGAGCGCGATCCCGGCCGGGCCGACGAGCAGCGTGGCCCAGGTGGCGTGGACGGCGCCGAAGGCGAGCACGCCGAGCCAGCTCAGGTACCAGCTCTCGAGCACCGAGTCGTAGGACGCGTGGTGGCGGAGGTGCTCCCGCGAGGCCAGGCCCTTGCCCTTGGCCTCGTGCATCCCCCATCGGTGGAGGACGTACTCGGCGAGGGTCCAGAACGCGGTGCCGGCGACGAAGAGGAACGCCGCCGCGAGGAGGTTGATGGCGAGCATCAGGTGTCGTCTCCTTCCGGGAGGGCGCGGGCCAGGCGGTGGCGCCGCGCGATGGCGTCGACGAAGGCGTGCCCGGCCGAGCGCTCGTCAGGACGAGCGCCCCAGCCGGCGAGCAGATCGTCGAGGAAGCGGGTGGCCAGGCGGGGACCGTCGAGCACGTCGGGGTCGAACTCGCCGAGCTTGCCGAGCTGCAGCACCCCCGAGAGCGACGCCGCGAGGGTGACGGTGCGCTCCATCGGTTCGGCCGGGCTGAGGGCGCCGACCTGGCTTGCCACCTCGAACCGCTCCCGGGCCAGGTCGAGCAGTCGGAGGGCGGCAGGCACGACGCGGCCCACCTCGCTGTCCTCGACGGTGCGGTGGGCCTCGGACATGAGCTGCTGGAGGAGCCGCTGCTCCCGGGGGTACGAGTCGAAGCTGTCGATCCAGAACCGGCCGAAGGCCACCAGGTGGGTGACCGCCGCGACCGACGGAGCTTCATCGGCCACCTTGGCCTCGACGTCGGGGCGGAGGAGCAGGTAGCTGGCCGTCAGGCGCTCGATGGCTTCCCGCTGCACCTCGGCGACGAGGGCTCCCTTCGAGGGGAAGTACGTGTAGACGGTGCCCACTGCGGCGTCGACCTCGTCGGCCAGGCGCTGCATCGTGAGGGCGTCGAGCCCGTCCTCCGTGGCGATCCGCAGCGCGGTGCGGAGGTACTCCCGATGGCGGGCCAGGCGGTTCCGCGCCCGGCGTCCGGTTGGGGTGGCCACCTCTTCCTGAACCATGTTCAAAGTTTGAACCCAATTCAGGAAGTTGTCAAGGTCTCACCTCGGGCATCGATCCGATAGCGTTTCCTGACGCACCGTCAGATTTGTTTGGAGCACCCCGGATGACCGTCACCGAGCCGAACCCCACCACCTCCGATGAGGCGTGGGAGCTCCCGAAGATCGTGAGCGTCGACGACCACGTCGTCGAGCCGCCCCACCTGTGGCAGACCTGGCTCCCCGAGCGGTTCCGAGATCGCGGGCCGAAGGTGGAGCGCCGCGGGATCGGCCACATGCGGCACACCGGCGGCGGCCAGTACGAGCAGACCTTCGACCCCGACGGCCCCCAGGCCGACTGCTGGGTCTACGAGGACCTCGTCTACATCAACAAGCGCCACGTCGCTGCGGTGGGATTCGACCGCGACGACATGACGGCCTCCCCCATCACCTACGACGAGATGCGCCCGGGTTGCTACGACCCGAAGGCCCGCGTCGAGGACATGCAGATGAACCACGTGGAGGCCTCGCTGTGCTTCCCGTCGTTCCCCCGCTTCTGCGGCCAGACCTTCACCGAGGCCAAGGACCGCGAGCTCGGCGAAGCCTGCGTCTACGCCTACAACGACTGGATGGTCGAGGAGTGGTGCGGCGACTCCGACGGGCAGCTGCTCCCCCTCATCATCATCCCCCTCTGGGACGCCGAGCTGGCCGCCAAGGAGGTGCGCCGCAACGCCGAACGCGGCGTGCACGCGGTGTGCTTCAGCGAGATCCCGCCGCACCTCGGGTTGCCTTCGATCCACTCCGGCGACTGGGACCCGTTCATCGCCGCCTGCCAGGACACCGAGACGGTGATCTGCATGCACATCGGTTCGTCGTCACGCATGCCGGCCACCTCGGGCGATGCCCCGATCGCGGTGGCCGCCACCCTCAGCTTCAACAACGCCATGGCCTCGATGAGCGATTGGCTCTTCTCCGGGAAGCTCGTGCAGTTCCCCGAGGTGAAGCTGGCCTACAGCGAAGGCCAGATCGGCTGGATCCCCTACATCCTCGAGCGGGCCGACACCGTGTGGGAGGAGCACCGGGCGTGGGGCGAGGTGCGAGACATCGTCCCCGAGCCGCCGAGCACCTACTACTACCGCCAGATGTACGGCTGCTTCTTCCGGGACCAGCACGGCATCGACAGCCTCGACAAGGTCGGCGTCGACAACATCACCTTCGAGACCGACTACCCCCACACCGACTCCACGTGGCCCAACACCAAGGAGGTCGCGACCAAGCTCATGGCCGGCGTCGCCCCCGAGGTGGTGGAGAAGATCATGCGGGGCAACGCCCGCCGCATGCTCGGCCTCGACAAGTAGCTCGCGCTACCGCGGCGGCGGGATCACCAGGGCGAAGGTGATCGAGGCCCGTTCGTCCTCGAACGCGAGCGAGCGGTAGAGCGCCAGCGCACTGGCGTTGGCGTCGTCGACGCCGAGGATCGAGCGCTCGAACCGGTCGCTGGCCCCGGCGATCCGGCCGAGGACCTCCACGAGGAGCCAGCGGGCCACGCCCCGGCTCCGCCAGTCGGTCCGGGTGCCGACGGAGTTGATCCAGGCCTCCCGCGGCGTCGTCGTCCAGTCCTGCGGGTAGGCGGCGCAGAGCACGAAGGCGATCACCTCCGCACCGTCGAGGGCGACCACCGACAGATCCGCGCGGAACGCCCGGTGGCCCGTGTACCACTGCCGCCAGGCGTCCGGCGTGCGGGGCTCGATGCCCCAGTGGTCGGCGAAGGCCTCCGCATGGGCGAGGCGGGTCGGCTCATCGAACCGCTCGTCCCAGTCGGCCAGCTCGAGGCCGCCCGGCGGGGGGACCGGGTCGACGGGCGTCGCCGGCCGCACCACCTCGAGGAAGACCCGGGCCTGTTCGAACCCGGTCCGCCGGGCGAGCACGAGGAGGGCGACCTGCGTCGTGAGCGCGTCGAGCTCGATCCGCGTCGGCAGCGCGTTGTCGAAAGTTGCCGCGACGGCGTGGGCTCGCTCGACCTGCCACCCGAGCAGCTGGCGACCGATGCCCTGACCGCGGTGGGCGGGGTGCACGCCGCCCCAGCACCCGACCTTGTTGGCGTCCCGTTCCCCCGGCATGGCCTTGTTCCAGCCGAAGGCCACGAGCTCGTCGCCGTCCCACACGAACATGGCGTCGTGCTCCGGGTCGGCCCACACCGAGGCCCACTCGTCATCGAGATCGTCGGCGGTGTAGGTCTCACCGCGCCGGTCGACCTGCTCGATCGCGGCGAGGAGCGCGAGCCAGGCATGGTCCTCGGCGCGTGTGGGCGTGCTCCACCGAAGGCCGGGCATGCGGTCACCGTAGGCTGGGCCCATGGCGACCGAGGACGACGTTCGGCGCATCGCGCTCTCGCTCCCCGAGGTGATCGAGAAGCCCTGGTTCGGCTCGCCGGGCTTCCGCGTGAAGGACAAGGGCTTCCTCCGGATCCGCTCGGAAGCCGAAGGGGCCTTGGTGGCCCTCGTCGCCGATCTCGCCGAGAAGGAGGCGCTGATCGCCTCCGACCCGGAGAAGTTCTTCAACCTCCCGCACTACGACGGCTACCCGACCGTGCTCGTGAACCTGCCGGCCATCGACGTCGACGAGCTCACCGAGGTCATCGTCGACGCGTGGCTGGCCAAGGCGCCGCCGAAGGTGCGCAAGGCCCACGAGCACGAGCTGCCGGGTGCCGAAGCAGCCGGCTGAGCCGGCGTCCGGCTCGGCCTACGGCGCCGACACCGGCGGCACCTTCACCGACGTGGTGGGTCAGGACGGCCGCGTCACCAAGGTCCTGTCCACGCCGGCCGATCCCGGTCGGGCGGTGCGAGCCGGCCTGGCCGAGCTCGATGCGCCACCGTCACCGGCCCGGCTGGGTCACGGCACCACCGTCCCCACCAACGCGCTGCTCGAGCGGCGAGGGGCCCGGGTGGCCCTGGTCACCAACGCCGGGTTCGAGGACGTCATCGAGATCGCCCGCCAGGACCGGCCGAGCCTCTACGACCCGTTCACCGATCGACCCGAGCCCTTGGTGGCACCGGGCGACCGGTTCGGCGTACCGGGCCGGCTCGGCTCGGATGGCGCGGAGCTGGAACCGTGCGACCCCTCGGCGATCCCGGCTCTGGACGGCGACATCGAGGCGGTGGCGGTGTGCCTGCTGCACAGCGACCTCAACGCCGACCACGAACGGGCGGTGGCACGAGAGCTCGAGCGGCGGGGGCACGACGTCACCTGCTCGGTCGACGTGTCACCGGAGGTGCGGGAGTACGAGCGGACGGTCACCACGGTTGTGAACGCCTACCTCCGTCCGCCCTGCCGGGCCTACCTCACGGCGCTCACCGACGTAGCGGCGCGGGTGGAGGTGATGACGTCGGCCGGCGGGCTGGTCGACCTCGAGCGAGCTGCGCAGACCCCAGCCCGACTGCTGCTCTCGGGTCCCGCCGGCGGTGTGGCCGCGGGCGCCGAAGCCGCTCGTCGGGCCGGGTTCCCCGATGCTGTGACCTTCGACATGGGCGGCACCTCCACCGACGTGTGCCTCGTGCTCGGCGGGGTGCCGGAGCCGGCACCGCAGCGGGTGGTGGCGGGGTTGCCGGTGCGACTGCCGTCGCTCGACATCCACACCATCGGGGCCGGCGGCGGGTCGATCGCCCGGATCGACGCCGGCGGCGCGCTGATGGTGGGCCCCCAGAGCGCAGGAGCTTCACCAGGACCGGCGTGCTACGGCCGCGGCGGCATGGAGGCCACCGTCACCGACGCCGATCTGGTCCTCGGCCGGATCCCCGCCGAGGCGTCGTTCGGGTCGCTCGGCCAGCTCGACCTCAACGCCGCGCGAGCGGCCCTCGAAGGGCTGGATCCGGCGGGGGTGGTGGCGGTGGTCGACGAGGCCATGGTGCAGGCCGTCCGGGCCGTCACCGTGGAGCGAGGCGTCGACCCGAAGGGGCTGGCCGTCGTGGCCTTCGGCGGCGCCGGTCCCCTGCACGCCTGCGCCATCGCTGCGGCCCTCGACATGCGGGCCGTCGTGGTGCCGGCTCGAGCCGGCGTGCTCTCGGCGGTCGGAATCCTCTGCTCACCCCGCCAGGCCGATCTCGTGCGCTCCTGGCCCTCGCCGGGCGACCACACCGACCTGCAGGAAGCCCTCGACCGCCTGGCCACCGACGCCGCTCGCCAGCTCGACGAGTGGGCCGACGTCACCGTGGCCGTCGACTGCCGCTACGCCGGGCAGAGCCACGAGATCTCCGTCCCGAGCGTGGCCGCCTTCCACGACGAGCACGAGCGGCGCAACGGCTACCGCCGGCCCGACGTGCCGGTCGAGGTCGTGGCGCTGCGGGCCACCGCCCGCAGCCGCACCCGCACGGAGCTCCCGGAGCCAGTGACGCCGCGCGCCGAGGTGACGGGGCCAGCGGTCGTGGCCGAGCCCGACTGCACGATCTGGGTGCCGGAGGGGTGGGTCGGGCGACCAGCCGGCGGTGGCGCGTTGGTCCTGGAGCGGACGTCGTGAATCCGGCCGACCTGCAGATCCTCATCGCTCGGCTGACCGGCATCGCCGAGGAGGTCGGCGCGGTGCTCCAACGGTCGTCGTCGAGCCCCAACATCAAGGAGCGGGCCGACTGCTCGGCGGCGCTCTTCACGCCCGCGGGAGAGCTGCTCGTCCAGGCCGAGCACATCCCCGTCCACCTCGGGTCGATGCCAGCGTCGGTGGCCGCGGCCATCGCGGCGTTCGACGGTGGCCGGTCCCTCGAGCCCGGCGACCAGGTCATCCTCAACGACCCCTTCGCCGGCGGCACCCACCTCAACGACATCACGCTGGTGGCCCCGTGCTTCGTGGGCGGCCGGCTGGTGGGGTGGGTGGCCAACCGGGCCCACCACGGCGATCTGGGCGGAGCCGCCCCCGGCTCGATCCCGGCCGACGCCACCGAGATCCAGCAGGAGGGACTGCGGATCCCGCCGGTGCGCTACACGCCCGAGGTGCGAGCGATCGTCATCACCAGCTCCCGTGCTCCCGACGAGCGGGCCGGCGACCTCGACGCCCAGGTCGGCGCCAACGCAGTGGGCGTGGCTCGCCTGGCCGCTCACGCGGGCGACGACCTCGACGTGGTGCTGGCCTACGGCGAGCGCCGGATGCGGGCCGTGCTCGCCGCGCTGCCCGACGGCCGCTGCACCTTCGAGGACGT
>JALYWQ010000162.1 GCA_030852625.1 Actinomycetota bacterium | reverse complement strand
CCACGAGACGGCCGCACCGCCGTGGTGCTCGCTGTGGCTGCGCTCGCATTGGCCTGCTTCGGGGCCCTCGGCGCCAAGGTCGGCGGGGCTCCGCCGGTCCGGGCTGCCGGCCGGGTGGTCGTCGGCGGCCTGCTCGCCATGCTCGTCACCCTCGGGATCGGGGAGCTCACCGGCGCCGCCCTGGGCTGATCCAGGTGGGAGGATGACCCCAGCACGACCCAGGGGGGACCGGCCATGACCCGCACCGCATTTCGCACCTGCCCGCTCTGCGAGGCCGGGTGCGGCCTCGAGATCACGCTGGCGCCCACCGCCGACGGCGGTGAGGAGGTCACCCGCATCCGGGGCGACCGGGATGACGTGTTCAGCAAGGGCTACATCTGCCCCAAGGGCTCCACGCTGAAGCACCTGCACGAGGACCCCGACCGGGTCCGCCGACCCCTCGTGAAGCGCGACGGCGTGTTCGTGGAGGTCGGCTGGGACGAGGCCTTCCGGGAGATCGAGGCCCGCCTCCTGCCGATCCTCGAGACCCACGGCCGTGACGCCTGCGGCGTGTACCTCGGCAACCCGAGCGCCCACAACCTCGGCGCCCTCCTCTACGGCCGGGCCGTCATCCGCGGGGTCGGCACCACGAACATGTTCTCGGCGTCCACCGTCGACCAGCGCCCCAAGGAGATCTCGGCGGCGCTGATGTTCGGCACCCCGCTCAACGTGCCGCTGCCCGACGTCGACCGCACCGACCACCTGTTCATGCTCGGCGCCAACCCCTACGCGTCGAACGGCAGCCTGGCCACGGCGCCCGACTGGCCGGGCCGGATCGAACGGCTGATGGAACGGGGCGGCACCCTCGTGGTGGTCGACCCCCGCCGGTCCCGCACCGCCGAGGAGGCCAGCGAGTGGGTGCCGATCCGCCCCGGCGCCGACGCCCACCTGCTCATGGCCATGGTGCAGGTGCTCGTGGAGGAGGACCTCGTCGACCTCGGCGCCGCCGCTGACTACGTGGTGGGCCTCGACGACGTGATGACGGCGTGCAAGGCGTTCACGCCCGAGGCCGTAGCCACCGTCACCGGGCTCGAGCCCGACCACATCCGGCGCCTGGCCCGCGACCTCGCGGCGGCGCCCACGGCGTGCGTCTACGGGCGCATCGGCACCACCACCGCCGAGTTCGGCACGATCACGTCCTGGTTGATCGACGTGCTCAACGTGCTCACCGGCAACCTCGACCGCCCCGGCGGCGCCATGTTCTGCAAGGCCGCGGCCGGCTCCACCAACACACGCGGCAAGCCCCGCGTGGGTCGGGGCATCCGGCTCCACCGTCGCACCTCGCGGGTGCGCCAGCTCCCCGAGACGATGGGCGAGCTGCCGGTCGTGGCCCTGGCCGAGGAGATCGACACGCCCGGCGACGGCCAGATCCGGGCCATGGTCACGATCTCGGGCAACCCGGTGCTCTCCACCCCCGACTCGGAGCGCCTCGACGCCGCCCTCGCCGGCCTCGAGTTCATGGTGTCGGTCGACATCTACGTGAACGAGACCACCCGGCACGCCGACGTGATCCTCCCGGCGCCGAGCGCCCTCCAGA
Source organism: Actinomycetota bacterium (assembly GCA_030852625.1). GTDB lineage: Bacteria > Actinomycetota > Acidimicrobiia > Acidimicrobiales > VFJN01 > VFJN01. Next base: position 784 of record JALYWQ010000162.1, on the reverse strand, counting down.
AGAGCCACTACGACCTGGCCCTCCTGCAGCTGGCCCTGCACAACGTGAGCAACTACAGCCCCGCCATCCTGCCCCTCGACGACGACCAGCTCGACGAGTGGGAGGTGCTCGTGCGCCTGGCCATGGTGCTCATGGGCCTGGGCGCCACCGGTGAGGTGTCGCTCGTCGACGACGAGATGGCGAGCAGCCTCGTGCAGTCGGCCGTCACCGACGAGACCGGCCCGATCTTCGGCCGGGACCCCGCCGAGATCCTCGCCCTCCTGGCTCCCCGTCGGGGCCCCGAGCGGCTCCTCGACCTCATGCTGCGCACGGGGCCCTACGGGGACGGGTTCGATCCCACCTCCGACGGGCTGTCGCTGGCCAAGCTCGAGGCCAACCCCCACGGGGTGGACCTCGGGGCCCTCGCGCCCCGCCTGCCCGAGGTGCTGCGAACGCCTGACGGCATGATCGACCTGGCCCCCGAGCTCATCGTGGGCGACGTGGCCCGCCTGGCCGAGCACCTCGACGGCCGGCGGGAGCACCGCTTCGTGCTCGTCGGCCGGCGCCACCTGCGCTCGAACAACTCGTGGATGCACAACGTGCCGGTGCTCGTGAAGGGCAAGCCGCGCTGCACGATGCAGCTGCACCCCGACGACGCCGCCGAGCTCGGCCTGGCCACGGGCGACGCCGCGGTGGTGACGTCGCGGGTGGGCTCGATCACCGTGCCGGCCGAGGTCACCGACGCCATCCGGCCCGGCGTCATCAGCATCCCCCACGGCTGGGGCCACGACCTCGAGGGCAGCTC
>JALYWQ010000159.1 GCA_030852625.1 Actinomycetota bacterium | reverse complement strand
CTGCTCGTGATGGGCAACAAGGGGATGACCGGCGTCACCCGCTTCTTCAAGCTGGGGAGCGTGCCCAACAAGGTCACCCACAACCTCCCCTGCAGCCTCCTCATCGTCAAGACCACGTGAACCCGCGGGGCCGGGGGGCCCTGCTCGCCGTGCTCCTGCTCCTGGCGTGCGCGTCGTGCCGCATGGAGCTCGACGTCGACGTCACGATGCAGCGCGACGGCAGCGGCACGGTGGCGGTCTTGCTGACCGTCGACCCCGACGCCCTGGAGCGGGTGGGCGGTGACCTCGCCGGCGTGATCGACCTGGCCGGCTTCCGCGCCGACGGGTGGCGGGTCGAGGGCCCATCCGAGGACGAGGCCGGGGAGACGACCCTGCGTCTCACGCAGGCGTTCGCCGATCCCGCGGCGGGGGAGGCCGTGCTGGCGTCGCTCACCGGTGAGGACGGGCCGCTCACGGGCTTCCGCCTCGACCGCGAGTCGGGCCTCTGGCAGGACCGTTGGACCTTCCAGGGCCAGGCCGACTTCTCGCGGGGCGCGGGCTCGGCGGCGTCGACCATCGACGACGACGCCGTGCAGCAGCTGGCCGACCAGCTCGGCCAGTCGCTCGACCGCCTGATCCAGGTGCGGGTGCGCGTCCGCCTACCCGGCGAGGTGTCGTCGAACGCCACCACCCAGGCCGAGAACGGCGCGGTGTGGGCCATCGGCCTCGACGACGGCCCGGTCGAGCTCGCAGCCGAGGGCACCGACCGCCAGGAGCGCAGCTACGTGCTCACCGGCGTAGCGGGCCTGGTGCTCGTGATCGGCGCCATCACCCTGCTCATCCGCCTCGCCATCCGCCGCACCGACGCCAGCGTCTGAGGGACGCCCTACGCTCGGGACGTGGGCCCAGCGACCGCCAGCCACCCGAACCGGGCCAGTCGCCGGCTGGCCGCGGTGCTCGCGGGCGACGCGGTCTTCGACACCATCGCCAAAGGGTGGGTGCAGGACGATCTCGACCGGTTGCGGCTACCGAGGTCGACGGTGCGGGTGATCATCGCGGCGAAGGTGGCCGCGGCGGCAGGGCTGCTCGCCGGTGAACGACGCCGGCCGCTCGGCCGGCTGGCCAGCGCTGGCGTGGTGCTCTACTTCGTGCTCGCGGTGGGCGCCCACGTCCGCGCTCGAGACGACGCCTGGCGGTACGTCGCCGCGGTCGGGATGCTCGGCTGGGCGGCGCAGGTGTATCGGGCCGTTCGCCGCTCGAGCTGATCTCAGCTCATCGTCCTGCGGAAGGCGGCGAGGACGGCGTCGCTGATCACTGCAGGGCCGCCGACGACGAAGCCGTTCCACATCGCCGCACGGTGTTGCGCGATGTAGGCGTCGACGCTGGCCGGTAGGTCGGCGGTCCTCGTGAGCAGGAGCGGCACGCCGCCCCGCCCGGCCAGGGCGCCGCCGGCGAGGGCGTCGGGGAAGTTCTGGCCGTAGGCGAGCACGGCCCCGGCAGGGTCGGTGAAGAACCGCTCGGCCACGAGGGCGGCCGTCTCGTAGCGGTCGGCGCCCACGATCGGCGTGGCGCCGACCCCGGTGACGCCGGCGGCCGGTCCGCCGAGCGCGAATCGCGCCCCGGCATGGTTGGCGAGGTACGCCGCCGTCTCCGACGGCAGTTCGTTGCCGTGCGTCAGGAGAACGGCCCCGCCCTGGACGCCGGTGCTCGCGGCGGCGCCGCCGGCAAGGGCGTCGGCGAAGCCGAGACCGGTGGCGAGCAGTTGGAGGGGCGGGTTGCCGAGGCCTAGGTCGGCGATCGACACGGCGGTGCCGTAGCGGGTCTGGCCCTGGAGGCGGAAGACGAGGTAGCCGGCGTTGTTGAGTGCGGTGTCGACCGCAGGGTGCAGTGCCGAGGGACCGCCGAGGACGTACACCGTGCGTCCCGCAGGGAGCACACGTCGGATCTCGGTCAGCACGCGCGGATCGAGGGCGCTGCCCGACGGGGTGAGCAGGAGCGGTCCGCCCTTCTTCACAGCGAGGGGGGTTCCAGCCAGCGCGTCGGCGAAGCCATCGGATCGGCTCAGCACGACGGCCTGCGCGCTCCCGGCGGCGTTGAGTGTCGAAGCCGCGATCGCGGTGGCGATGCGATCCGTACCGGCCACTCGGGTGACGGGGTCGGCGACCGGGCCGTTGGGACCGTCGCACCGTCGAGCGGTGTACGTGCTCAGTTGGCTGGCCCCGACCGCCCAGACGGCGCCGTTGGCGGCCGTCGTCACGGCGTTCAGCTCGGCGTCCTGGTCGCCGCTGAGCGGTAGCGGCGGTGCCGGTTCCGTCGTCCACTGGGTGCCGGACCAGTGGAAGGTCGCAGGAGCGTTGCCGACGTACGACGAGCTGTAGCCGCCGACGGCCCAGACGTTGGAACCGGTGCTCACGATGCCCTTCACGTACGACCGATCGTGCGGCTGTCCGATGCGGTCACGGCGCCACGTGCTGCCGTCGAAGTGCACGGAGTACGGACCGTTGTGCTCGGGGAACGAGTTGGTCTCCTGGACCGTGAGCCACAGATCGTTGGGACCGCTCGTGCTCATGGACCCGAACCCGGACGAGCTCCCGAGCACCCCGCTTCCGCTCGGGATCGGGACCCGGGTCCAGCTCACCCCGTCCCAACGCTCGACGTACGGCGTGTAGAAGGAGCCGTCGTAGTGCGTGCCCGCCGCCCACACGTTGTCGGGCGACGAAGCCTCGACCATGGACAGGATGCCGTTGGGCGGGGCCTGGTGGGTCACCGTGGTCCAGCTCGCGCCGTCCCAGTGGAAGATCCCGGCGACGGGGAGCTCCTCGTCGCCGAGCTCACCGACCGCCCACACATCGGTGGGGCTGAGCGCGGCGACATCGACGACGGTGCCGTTCGGTGGCTGTGGCACCTGCGTCCAGGCGTTGCCGTTCGACCGGAGGAGCAGCGGGTCGTAGTCGGCGTGACCCACGGCCCAGAGGTCGCTCGGGCCCGAGGCGTCGATGCGGTAGAGGCTGCTGGGGCTGGGCAACGTGGGCAGGTCGCGGCGCTGCCACTCGAACCCGTTCCAGTACTCGACCAGGGCCTGGTTGCCTCCCTCGCCCACGGCCCACACCGCGCCGTCGGCATGGGCGACGACGTCGTTCAGCTCCTCCCGGGCCGGGATCGGTCGCGCCGGGCTCGCCACCCGGGCCCAGCCGGACGGGCACACGCCGATCAGATCTGCCTGGGCTGGTGGTTGCGTGGCGAGGAGGCCGGCGGCCAGCGCCAGCACGAGGACCGCCCGGGCGGCTGTTCGCCGCATGACCGCAACCGACATCTGCGCACCCCTTCGTCGCCCCGTTGCCGGGACGCTACCCGCGAGGGCGGCTGAGGTCAGCGGGTGGGGTCGAGGAGGACCTTGAGGACGCCGTCCTCCCGGGCGTTGAAGATCCGGTAGGCGTCGGCCGCTTCGGAGAGGCCCATGTGGTGGGTGAAGACCTCTTCGGGGTGGAGCTTGCCGGCGGCCACGAGGGGGATGAGGGCGTCCCACGTCTGGGGGATCGACGCGACGGTGGCCCGGAGGGTCAGGCGCTTCATGAACATCAGCAGGGTGGGGATGGGCAGGCCCATGCTCATCGTGGCGCCGATCACCGAGATGGTGCCGCCGGGCGCGGCGCAGTTGATGGCGTCGAGGACGGTCTGGTCGGCGCCCACGGCCTCGATCACCGAGGGCGCACCCCGGCCGCCGGTGGCCTCGAGCACCTTGGCCACGCCGTTGCCGTCGGACGCATCGATGGGCTCGGCGCCGAGGGCCTCGGCTCGGACCAGGCGGTCGGGCACCATGTCGACGGCGAGGATGCGGCTGGGCCCGTAGAGCTGGGCGCACTGGAGGGCGAACACGCCCACCGGTCCGAGGCCGATCACCACCACGACGTGGCCCGGCTGGATGTCGGCTCGCTGGGCCCCGAGGTAGCCGGTGGGGAGGATGTCGGTGAGCAGCACGGCCTGCTCGTCGGAGATCTCCTCGGGGATGACGCGCACCGACGCGTCGGCGGCGGGCACGGCGACGGCTTCGGCCTGACCGCCGTGGAGCCCGGAGCCGAAGCCGAACACCTGCATGCCGTTCTGGAGGCAGAGCACCGGATCACCGGCCCGGCACGGCCCGCACGATCCGCAGCCGATCACGCCCGACACGAGGACCCGATCGCCGGCCCGCACGGTGGCCACCGCGGCGCCGACCTCGTCGACGGTGCCGATGAACTCGTGGCCCAACCGGACGCCGGACATCCCGAAGGGGGAGTGGTAGAGGTGGAGATCCGACCCGCAGATGGCAGTGTGCTCCACCCGCAGGAGCAGCCCGTCGGGTCCCGGCACCTCGGGGTCCGGGACCTCCTCGACGCTGATGTCCTCGAACCCGTTCAGCATGACGGCGCGCATGGCGGGACCTTAGGGAGGCCAGCAGGCGAACGGGTGTTCGACGTTGTCACACATCGTGCGTAGGGTTTCCTCCATGGCTCGAGCGAAGACCGTCTACCGGTGCAGCGAGTGCGGCGCCGCGGAACCGAAGTGGGCCGGGCGGTGCTCGGCGTGCGAGGCGTGGGACTGCCTGGTGGAGGAGCGGGTGGAGCCGGTCGCCACGGCGTCGGGCCGGCCGGTCGGCCACGCGGGGGTGCCGATCCCGATCGCCGAGGTCGACACCGAGGCCTGGCATCCCATCCCCACCGGGGTCGACGAGCTCGACCGGGTGCTCCAGGGCGGGCTGGTGCCGGGCTCGGTCACCCTCGTCGCCGGCGAGCCGGGGATCGGCAAGTCCACCCTGCTGCTCCAGGCCCTCGTCGGCCTGGCCCGATCGGGGCGTCGCTGCCTCTACGTGTCGGCCGAGGAGTCGGCCCAGCAGGTACGGCTCCGTGCCGAGCGGCTCGACGCCCTCGCGCCCGAGCTCTGGCTGGTGGCCGACACCGTGCTGCCCCACATCGTCGACCACCTCGACGCGGTGTCGCCCTCGGTGGTGGTGGTCGACTCGATCCAGACCGTGCACGACCCCGCGTTGGCGTCGGCGCCGGGGTCGGTGGCCCAGGTGCGCGACTGCGCCCACCGCCTGGTGCGGGAGGCCAAGGACCGCGGCGCAGCGGTGCTCCTCGTCGGCCACGTCACGAAGGACGGCGGGTTGGCCGGGCCCCGGGTGCTCGAGCACCTCGTCGACACGGTGCTCTCGTTCGAGGGGGAGCGACACCACGCCCTCCGGCTCCTCCGGGCCACGAAGCACCGGTTCGGGTCGATCGACGGCCTCGGGCTGTTCGCCATGACCGACAAGGGGCTCGAGGGAGTGCCCGACCCGTCGGCGCTCTTCCTCGCCGACCGCCAGGCCGGCATCGCCGGCTCGGTGATCGCGCCCGTGCTCGACGGCCACCGCCCGCTCCTCGTGGAGGTGCAGGCCCTCGTCACCCCGTCCAACCTGCCGAGCCCTCGGCGATCGGCGCAGGGGCTCGACAGCGGCCGGCTCTCGCTGGCCCTCGCGGTGCTCGCCACGCGCGCCGGCGCCGCCTACGGGCAGGTCGACGTGCACGCCGTCGTCACCGGCGGGGTGAAGGTGGTGGAGCCGGGCGCCGACCTCGCGCGCGCCCTGGCCCTCGTGTCCTCACGCGAGCAGCGGCCGGTCGCCCCCGGGCTCGTCGCCTGCGGCGAGGTCGGTCTCGGCGGGGAGCTGCGCCAGGTCCACCAGACGGCCCGACGGCTCGCCGAGGCGGCCCGCCTCGGGTTCACCACGGCGATCGTCCCCGCCAGCGCGCCCGCCGACGCGCCGGGCATCCGGGTGCTGCGGGCCGCCACGCTCGGGCAGGCCATCGACATGGCCGGGCTCCGGGCCGACCATCCGTCGGCCCAACGGGACCAGGCCAAGGCCTCGCTCGTCGCCGTCCCCTAGGACGAGCCCGGAGGGCCACACAAATCGGTCAAGTAACCTTGGCCGATGGCCCCGCGTCGCAGTGCCGAGCTCCTCACGGCCCTGTCGGTCGTCGCGCCGGGCACCGCGCTGCGATCGGGCCTCGATCGCATCCTGCAGGCCAACATGGGCGCGCTCATCGTCGTGGGCGACGGGCCCGACGTGCTCAACATCTGCTCGGGCGGGTTCCTGCTCGACGCCGCCTTCAGTCCGCAGCGGCTGTCGGAGCTGGCCAAGATGGACGGCGCCATCATCCTGGCCGCCGACGCCAGCCGCATCGCCCGGGCCAATGTCCACCTGGTGCCCAACCCCAACGTGCCCACCTCGGAGACCGGCACCCGCCACCGCACCGCCGAGCGGGTGGCCCGGTCGATCGACGTGCCGGTGATCTCGGTGTCCGAGGACATGTCGATCGTGGCCGTCTACGCCCGCGACCAGAAGCACACCCTCGAGCCCATCCCGCGCCTCCTCACGCGGGCCAACCAGGCCCTGCAGACCCTCGAGCGCTACAAGGACCGCTTCAGCGAGGTCACGGCCGCGCTCTCCACCGTGGAGGTGGAAGACCTCGTCACGGTGCGCGACGTCGTCGTGGTGCTCCAGCGCACCGAGATGGTGCGGCGGGTGGCCGAGGAGATCGAGCTCGACATCATCGAGCTCGGCGTCGACGGCCGGCTCGTGCGCCTTCAGCTCGACGAGCTCATGGGCGGCGTCGACGATGATCGCCGCCTCGTGATCAAGGACTACTTCCACGAGGACGCCGGCTGGCACGTCGACGAAGCCCTCGAAGCGCTGGCCGACCTCGGCACCGAGGATCTGCTCGACCTCAAGGCGGTGGGCGCCGCGCTGCACCTCCCCGAGGCGCAGCTCGACCTCGATGCCGGTGTGCAGCCGCGCGGCTACCGCCTCCTCGCCAAGATCCCCCGCCTGCCCGAGCCGGTGATCGAGCGCATCGTCGCCCGCTTCGGCAACCTGCAGAAGGTCATGCGCGCCACCATCGACGACCTCGACGACGTCGCCGGTGTGGGCGAGACGAGGGCCAAGGCGATCAAGGAAGGCCTGTCCCGGCTAGCGGAAACGAGCATCCTGGACCGCTATGCGTGAAACCCTTCCCTCCGGTACTCCGATCGAAGTCGCTCGGCCCGCTGACGGCTCCCCGACCCGGGGGTTGGTGCTGATCCCGGACATCGGGGGCCTCCGGCCGTTGTTCGACGAGCATGTCCAGCGGATCGCTGACGAGCAGGGGTGGGTCGTCGGCGCCGTCGAGCCGTGGCCGGGGCGGGAGGACATGCCCCTCGCCGAGCGGCTCGAGTCGGTGGCTTCCATCGACGACGCGTGGTTCCTCGGCGAGCTGGTGGCGGCCGCCGATCACCTCGGTGTCGACCCTGTCGGCGTGATGGGGTTCTGCATGGGCGGGATGTTCACCCTCAAGGCAGCTGGCACCGGGCGCTTCCACCGGGCCGCGGCCTTCTACGGGATGGCCCGCGTGCCGGAGAACTGGCGCTCGGCCACCAACGTCGAGCCGCTCGACGCCGTCAGCTCACCGCAGGCCTGCCCGACGATGGCCATCGTGGGCACCGTCGACAAGTGGACCCCGCCGGACGACGTCGCCGCGCTGGCGGACGCCGGCGTGGTGGTCCACCGCTACGAGGGCGCGGACCACGGCTTCGTGCACGATGCCAGCCGGCCGGTCCACCGCCCCGACGACGCTGCCGACGCCTGGTCCAAGGCCATGGCGTTCCTGTCGGAGGACTGACACCAACCAACGTCTGTGTTGGCTGAGGCTCGGTATCCGGCCCTCAGCCAACACAGACGTTGTTACCGAGCGCGGCGCGTGATCTGTTCGCGATCGAGGATGCGGTAGCGGCGGTCGGACTGGTCGATCCAGCCGAGGCGCACGAAGCTGGCGATGGCCTTGTTGACCCGCTCACGTGATGCGCCGACCATCCCGGCCAGCTCCTCCTGCGTGATCGGGAGCAGGAACTCGTCGGTGTCGCCGGCCAGCTCGAGCAGCCGCTTGGCGGTGCGACCGGTGACGTCGAGGAACACCGAGTCAGCCAGCTGGGTGTCCATGCTGCGGAGGCGACCGGCGAGCAGGGCGACGACGCCCCACAGCAGCTCGGGCCGTTCCTCGAACGCGATGCGGATCGGGGCGTAGGGGATCTCGAGGATGCGGGACGCTTCGAGCGCTCGGGCCTCGGCGGACCGGCTGAGGCCGTCGAGCAGCCCCAGCTCACCGAACAGCTCGCCCCGTTCCATCAGCGCGAACACCGACTCGCGCCCGTCGTCGCTCTTGTTGGTGATGGCGATGCGCCCGGCCTCGACCACGTAGAGGTGCTCGGGGGTGGCGCCGGCGAGGAACACCACGTCGCCTCGCTTGAGGTCTCGCGAACGAGATGCGTCGCCCACCGAGCGCAACGCATCGTCGTGGAGCTCCGCGAACAGCTCCGTCTCCCGCAACAGATCCAGATCCACCACGCGCCGACGTTACCCGTCAACCCCGCACGGTAGGGTCCCGATCGATGTCGGTGTGGGCGATCGTCGTGGCCGCAGGCAGCGGCAGCCGGTTCGGCGAACGCAAGCAGTACCGCGCCCTGCACGGCCTGCGGTTGCTCGACTGGGCGTTGCGGGTCCCGGTGGATCGCTGCGACGGGGTGGTGCTGGTGGTGCCGCGCGACCGGGCCGAACGGTCCGAGCCGAGCGTCGACGCCGTGGTGCCGGGTGGTTCCACCCGTTCGGCGTCGGTGCGCAGCGGGCTCGCTGCCGTGCCCGACGACGCCGAGGTCATCGTGGTGCACGATGCCGCCCGGCCGGTGCCGGTGCCCGAGGTGTGGGACCGGGTGATCGCGGCGGTGGTCGCCGGCGCCGACGCCGCCATCCCCGTCGTCCCCGTGAGCGACACCCTGTGGTCGACCGGCGACGGGAGCATGGCCGCGGGCCCGGTCGATCGCTCCGGCGTCGTTGCCGTGCAGACGCCGCAGGCCTTCCGGCGCGGCGCGCTCTGGGCGGCCCACGCCGGCGGCGGGGAGGCCACCGACGACGCGTCGCTCGTGCAGGCATCGGGTGGCAGGGTGGTGACCGTGGACGGCGACCCCTCCAACCTCAAGGTGACCAACCCGATCGACTTCGCCATCGCGGAGCTCTTGTGTCGGTGAGGGTCGGGCAGGGCTTCGACGTCCACCCCTTCAGCGACGATCCCGACCGTCGGCTCGTGCTCGGTGGCGTCCTGTTCGACGGCGCGCGCGGCCTGGCCGGTCACAGCGACGCCGACGTGATCGCCCACGCCGTCACCGACGCCCTCCTCGGCGCGGCGGGGTTGGGCGACATCGGCCAGCACTTCCCCGACACCGATCCGGCGCTGGCCGGTGCCGACAGCATCGCGCTGCTGCGCCGTGCGGTGGCCGACGTGCGCGCCGCCGGTTGGCGGCCGAGCAACGTCGACTGCACCGTGGTGCTCGAGGCCCCGAAGCTGGCCCCGCAGCGCGACGCCATGCAGGACACGCTCAGCGGCGCGGTGGGTGCGCCGGTGACGGTGAAGGGCAAGCGAGCCGAAGGTCTCGGATCGCTCGGGCGTGAGGAGGGCATCGCCTGCTTCGCGGTGGCCCTCGTGGAATCGGAGGAAGCGCGATGACCCCACCCCGTGGCGGCAAGCCGAAGCGGGGGTTGCCGAAGGCGCCCACCCGACGATCGTCCACGCCCGGCCGGGTGCCGCCCGGCGCCAAGGGACGGGGTGGCACCGGCGGCAAGGTGGGCGGCCGGGTGTCCGCGGGCGCCGGCTCCACGG
>JALYWQ010000404.1 GCA_030852625.1 Actinomycetota bacterium | reverse complement strand
TCGCCAGCCCGGGCCGCGGGGCCCGGTCAGTGGCATCCGCCGCCGCAGCACGCTCCGCCGTGACCGCCGGAACGGGGGGCCGCAGCAGCAGCCGGGGCGGCCGCGCCGCCGGTGGAGGCGAACACCGACAGGAGCCGGGTGGTGTCGTGGTGGCCGTCGGGGCAGGTGGCCGGGAGGTCGGCGTCGGTCATGGCCCGGCGCTCCTCGAAGGTGGAACCGCAGGCCCGGCAGCGGAACTCGTACGTCGCCATGGTCGGGCAGCGTACCGACCGGCCGGGAGGCACGGCGAGGCGACCGCGGCGGCGCCACCGATGTGGACATCGGGCACGAACCGGTCGACAGGCCGCGATTGGCCCTGCCCGAAGGGCCCCGGTTCGGGTGGTTGGTGCTGGTACGTCCCGTTGCTCGCCCGTCGCCGGTCCTTCACACTCCGTCTCGTGGACCGCAGCGGAGATCGCGAGGCTCTGATCAACGCCCTCACCGGTGAGGACGGCGTGAACGACCTGCGCGGCCGTCTGCTCCGCACCAGCGAGGTGGCACTGCTGTTCCGGGTGTCGGAACGGGCCGTCACCGACTGGGCCCGCCGTGGCCGGATCCCGTCCGTGCGCACCCCGGGCGGCCACCGGCGCTACCCGGCCGACGAAGTGATGACCCTGCTCGCCCGTCGCTGAGCGGCTGGTCCGAACGGGCTGGCGCCCGGTCCAGGAGCTCGAGCTACGAGGCTCGGCGGCGCTGGCGCAGGATGCGGCGGCGCTCCTTCTCGGTGGCCCCGCCCCACACGCCTTCCTTCTCCCGACCCTGGAGGGCGAACTCGAGGCAGGTCTCCTGCACGGCGCACATCCCGCAGACGGCCTTGGCGTCGCTGATGTCCTCGTCGGTCTCCGGATAGAAGATCTCGGGGTCGAGTCCTCGGCATGCCGCGTGGCGGCGCCAGGCGAGTTCCATGGTTTCGGGGGGCTCTTCGGTGCGGGAACGGGGGACGTGGCGCAGTCTCGGCTCCGGGCTTCCCCCATTGCAAGCCCGGATTGGCCTCGGGGTCGCCGGGCCGGGCCGGGTAGCTTCGGCGCCCATGCCGGAGCAGTCCTTCGCATCCCTCGGCGGCTGGCCCGTCGTCCTCGACACCCTGATGGAAGGCCAGGCCCTCACCCGGGACCGGGCCCGCATCGCCATGGCCGAGATCCTCGACGGCGCCGCCACCCCCGCGCAGATCGCGGCGTTCATCGTCGCCCTGCGGATGAAGGGGGAGACGGTCGACGAGCTCACCGGCATGGTGGCCGCCATGCTCGACGCCTCCGAGCGGGTGCCGGTCGACGTGAGCGGGCCCGTGATCGACGTAGTCGGCACCGGCGGCGACCGGGCCCACACCATCAACGTGTCCACCATGTCGTCGCTCGTGGTCGCCGCCGCCGGCGGCAAGGTGTGCAAGCACGGCAACCGGGCCGCCTCGTCGGCCTGCGGCGCGGCCGACCTCCTCGAGGAGCTCGGCGTGGCCATCGAGCTGGGGCCCGAGGGCGTGGCCCGCTGCGTCGACGAAGCCGGCATGGGCTTCTGCTTCGCCCCCCGCTACCACCCGGCCATGCGCCACGCCGGCCCGTCCCGACGGGACCTCGGCATCCCCACGGCCTTCAACATCATCGGCCCGCTCTCCAACCCGGGCCGCGTGCAGCGCTACCTGATCGGCGTGGCCGACCTCCGCATGGCCGAACGCATGGCCGGCGTGCTCCGCGAGAACGGTGCCGTGCGGGCGTTCATCGTCCACGGCGGCGACGGCCTCGACGAGCTCACCACCACCGGGCCGTCGTCGGTGGTCGAGCTGCACGACGGCGAGATCACCCAGTGGGACCTCGACCCGGCCGACTTCGGCCTGCCCCGCGTGGCCCGGGAAGACCTCGTGGGCGGTGCTGCCAACATCAACGCCGACCTGGCCCGCCGGGTGTTCGCGGGGGAGCAGGGCCCCCACCGCGACATCGTCACCCTCAACGCCGGCGCCGGTCTCGTGGTAGCCGGCCTGGCCACCGACGTGGCCGACGGCATCACCCAGGCCCGCACCGCCATCGACGACGGCCACGCGGTCGCCACCCTCCACAAGCTCGTCGAGGTCTCCCAGGCCGCCGCCACGGCCGAGTCAGCCGGCTAGCAGAGGAAGCCGCGTTCGGGGGTCAGGCGCTGCCACTTGCCGTCTCGCACGACCATGCCGATGACGCAGCCTCGGCCCTGCTGGGCGCCGAACTCCACCGGACCGAGGAGGCCCCCGGCGTCGTACGTGCCGACGGCGGCCAGCTGGGTCAGGTAGGCGGCCCGGTCGATGGGGCCGGGGAGCTCCTCGAGGGTGTCGAACATGGCCTTGGCGCCGGCCCAACCGAGCGCCGCAAAGGGGTCGATCACGCTCTGCGGGGCGATGCGCTCCATCCACTCGAGGAAGGCCTTGTGCTCGGGCACCACGCCGCCGTCCTCGGCGGGCAGGGTGTCGATGAAGCTGGTGGAGCCCTCCGCGGCTGGCCCGGCCAGCTCGATGAACTTCGATCCGTAGGCGACGATGTAGTCGGCGAACTTCGGCTTGTACCCGGCGTTCACCAGGGACCGGGCCATCGAGGCGCTGCCGCCCTGATCGTGGAGGAAGAAGAGGTAGTCGGCCTTGCTGTTGGCCACCGCCCGGGCAGCGGAGTCGTAGCTGAGGGTCGAGAGCGGCAGCGGTTGGTTGAGCACCACCTTGATGCCGGCGGCCTCCATCATCTGCGCGTGCTGGCCGGCCTCCACCGGTGAGCTGGCCGCCGAGATGAAGACCACCGCCGCAGTGCGCACCCCCTGGTCGCGCAGGTACCGGTACTTCGGCACGAGGGCGTTGAAGTCGGGGACCACCGGGCGTACGCCGTAGTAGGTGGGCGAGCCGATGAGGAGCGGGGTGATGCCGGTGCCGACGGCGGGGATGCCGTTGGCGGCCAGCGGCTCGGCCCCGCCGTCGCCGCCGGCGGCGATGCCGGCGTGGAGGGCGAAGGTGGAGCGGTTCAGGTCCTCGACGATCGACCGGTAGCGGGCGGTGTCGGCGCCGTCGTCGGCGGCCACCACGCGGATCCGCCGCCCGCACACCCCGCCGGTGGCGTTGCGGTAGGCGGCGTAGGCCTGGGTGGCGGCGAGGTGGCTGGCGCCGAGACCCGGGACCGGTCCGGAGAGCGTGTTGATGGTGGCGACGGCGATCTCGTCGTCGGTGATGCCCGGCGCGGTGGACGGCGCCGCGCAGGGCAGGGGACCGCCGGACGACGCCGGCCCG